>JBEIFO010000252.1:0-3745 GCA_040382375.1 Crocinitomicaceae bacterium | reverse complement strand
ATTGCAAGACATTTACATTCGTCTCGATCGTGAATTGGAAAGACTTTTAAACGAACTAGACAAGCGCTTTGGAAAAGACAACTACCTCATCTTCTTAAGTGCCGACCACGGTGGAGCTCCAACACCAAGCCTCATGCAGAAATCGAATGCATACGCGGGATATTGGTCCTCCGATGCTTTCGAAGACAAAGCAGAACTTTTTATGAATTCGAAATACGGACAAGGCAATTGGATTCTAAATGAAAGTAACCTGAACTTATTCATAAACCGAACGCTCGTTCGGGAGAAAAACATGAAGTTAGAAGACATGCAAAGAACACTTTCCAAATGGGCAGAAGAACAAGAGCATGTAACGAAAGCCTTCGCGAGTTGCGATTTAACAGAAGAAAACTACACGTCTGAATTGGGACAAAAAGTACAACTTGGATTTCTTCCAGCTCTTTCCGGAGATGTTATTTATGTGCTTGAACCTGGATTCATGGAATACTCTAGACAAGGCACCACGCACGGTTCTCCGTATAGTTACGATTCGCAAGTTCCATTTATTTTATATGGGAAAAATGTTCCGGCTTCTACCAATTACGCCGCGCATTCCATTACCGACATTGCTCCAACCGTATGCAGCTATTTGCGCATTGGTTTTCCAAATGCATGCACCGGAAACCCAATCATTAGCTTCCTCAGACCAACTAAAAAATGATTCATATTTCGTTAAGCACACCGCACGTTCACCGGAAAATGGTGAAGGTGCGCGTGTCATTCAGCCACTCAGAAAAAAATCAAATCGTTCAACTTTCCTCGTGGAGACCGGGGCGATATGAAATGGGAAATTTCGCGAAAAACATTTCGCACGTTAAAGCTTTCAATTCATCGAATGAAAATATTGAGTTAAGAAAAATTGAAAAGGATAAATGGCTTATCTCGTGCGGTGCCAATGAACAAATAACCTTTGAATATTTTTATTGCGCAGCAGAGCTCAACGCTGGAAGCACATACGTGAACAGCCAAATGCTCTATGTGAATCCGGTGAATTGCATTCCCTTCCTTCCGGGCAGAGCAAATGAAAACTATACTGTCGAAATTCTCGATTCTTATGCCCACCTCTCTTGCGGACTTCCCCACGAAGGAAATAAAATGTTTGCGCAGAATTTCGACGAACTAGCAGACTCCCCGTTTGTTGCTTCGCACAACAGAGAGGTTCTATCGCAAGAAATTAACGGAGTGCACTTCTACGCAAATATCTTCGGCATTACGAATTTGAATTTTGAACGTTTCTGGAACGACGTGCGCATTTACTCGCAGCTTCAACTGAATATTTTCGGAGAATTTCCTGTTTCAAAATATCGCTATCTACTTCACTTCACACCGTATTTCATGCATCACGGAGTAGAGCACAATACTAGCACTGTGATTGTTATGGGGCACGGCGAAAACTTCGATCGAGAAGAGAAGTACAACGAAATACTCGCCATCTGCAGCCATGAACTCTTTCACACTTGGAACGTCAAAACATTGCGTCCGGTTGAAATGATGCCCTACGATTTCACCAAAGAAAATTACACGCAACTCGGATATGTAGACGAAGGAGTAACCACCTATTACGGTGATCTATGCCTACGCAGAAGCGGTATCTGGAACAACGACCTTTGGAAACAATCGTTGGAAAAATGGTTGAACACCCACCACAGAAACTACGGGAGATTCTCGTACAGCGTTGCAGACAGCAGCGTGGATACTTGGCTCGACGGTTATGTCCCTGGTGTTCCTTGGAGAAAAGTTTCCATTTACAACGAAGGCGCTTTGCTTTCTATGATTCTCGATATTGAATTGATTGCTGCAACAAATGGACGGAAATCCATGGACGATGTCATGCACAACATGTATCATGCTTTCGCAAAAAATAAAATTGGATACTCCGTTGACGAGTATTGGAAAACGCTTGAAGCAACAGGACTCTCAAACGTAAACGAATTCAGAACGAACATTGCTGAAAAGGCTGTTGATTATTCAGAATATCTACAAAAAGCTTTCAGTAAAATTGGTGTTGAATTAGCCTGGTCGCCATCAACAATTGCAACCGAACGATTGTTCGGTTTTAGTGTAGACATCATGAATGAAAAGTCAATTGTCACATCTATTTGCCCTGATTCGGCAGCAGATTTGGCGGGGTTATGGTACGGTGACGAGATAATTGAAATTGACGGTATTGGTGTTTCCAAGAATGTTCAATTCCTGTTAGAAAATTGCACCACATCAAACATTCGATACATTAGAAACAAGGTTGGATTCGAAACTGAACTGTCTAGCAATTCAAAACATCCTAACATTCAAAAAGTAGAGATTGTTTGGCCCAACCAACCGAATACATTCTTCCTTCAATGGATTGGTCAACGTTTCAAATAAAACGCACCCTCATATTTGAACACCTCATTGCTACCTATTTTCGAATACTCAACAATGTAAAAATAAGTTCCTGTGTTAAAATCAGACGGATCCCAAAAACCTAACACATCATTGAACTCTCCTTGCTCTTGACCCCATCGGCTGAATATTTTACATGAGAAATTTTCAAAAGCTTGCACCACTGCTGTATTCGAATTCAACAAACGGAAATCATCATTAATACCATCACCGTCTGCTGTTACAATATTTGGATAAATTAATTCTAACGTGGAAATAACAATTGGAAACACAAAATCTTCACTGCATGCATCTGTGCTGATGTTAAGGGTTACTGTGCCTAAAATATCCGATAAGTATGAATAATTTGTAAGTTCATCATTGGTTTGAATATCTGCACTTCCGTCACCTGGATTCCAAACATAGGTTTCATTAACACCTGAAGAACCCGCGCTAAATTCCCAAGTAAAGTCATTCCCGTCATTCGAATTAATTACACTCGGTGAAGCATTAATACTCTCAACATTAACAGTAAAAGATGCAGTACTACTGCAGCCATTCACATCTGTGCCCAACACTGTATACGTAGTGGTAGAATTCGGAGATACATTAGAGATACTGCCAATATTTAAATCAGGTTGCCACGTATATCCAACTGCTCCTACTGCTGTCAAGTCACTCGATTCTCCCTCGCAAATAAGATTATCTCCTGAAATAGTGACTGTCGGATTAGGTAAAACAGAAACCAAAACCTGATCTGAATTAACACATCCATTCGCATCCGTTCCAACAACTGTATAATTCGTTTGTGTCGATACTGATGCTACAACGGACGCTCCTGTGATTGTATTCAAACCGGTTGAAGGAGACCATTGATACGTATTACCTCCAGACGCAGTTAAACCTGCGGATTGTCCTGGACAGTGTGCCATGTCAGAGCCAGCATCAATAGTTGGTAGTGCATATATCTGCATGGTTTGATTCGCTGAAGATGGACACTGACCTGCTATTGAATAAATTAAGGTTATAGTTTCTGGGGCGTTCGGGACAAGGACTCCATTTACCAAAGATGCATTCCCATTAACAGTCCATGTGCCTCCAATTGGAGATGCGCTCAATGCTGTAGTCGTATTATTGAGGCAGATTCCGATGGGGTTATTCAAAGTTATTATTGGAGTTGTGAAAACATCAATTGAACTTGACTCTGTAACCGTGCAAACACCATTAGAATAAGTGTATGTCGCTGTCGTGGGATTAGAACCTTGGGCTGGAGAATAGACCCCTGAGGAACTGATTCCCGTGCCCGACCAAACACCACCTGGAGGTGAGGGATTAAAATTAATCT
>JBEIFO010000251.1:0-3762 GCA_040382375.1 Crocinitomicaceae bacterium | reverse complement strand
GATCATCAATGAAATTCTATTCAATCCATCTGTTGGCGGTTTCGACTTTGTCGAAATCTTAAACACCGGTTCGCAGGCGGTATCGTTGAAAAACACTTCACTTGCAAACGCTTCTTCAAGCAGCGGTGGTCAGCTTGAAACTCTGACTTCTGAAGGAAGAATTATTCTTCCCAATGAATACATTGTTTTCACGGAAGATGAAAAGAATACTGAAGAATTGTACCCTTCCATTCAAACGAAAAATATCATTCGAGTGGATGCTCTTCCCACTTTCAACAATTCAGATGGAGCATGCATTATTTACTCGAATCAAAATGAAATTATTGATGAAATGAATTATTCTGAATCGATGCATTTCCAATTGCTCAATTCATTTGAAGGTGTGTCGCTTGAAAGACTTTCAAGTGAACTACCCTCATCGCAAGAAAGCAACTGGCATAGCGCCTCTGAGCCATCGGGATTCGCGACACCAGGAGCAGAAAATTCACAATCCATTTCAATCGAAAATATGAACGGAGTCTTCGAACTTTCGACATCGATTTTCTCTCCAGATAATGATGGAATGGACGATGTCATTCAATTTCATTTTTCAGAAATGAAATCAGGCTGCGTTGGTAACCTGACTATTTACAACGAACGTGGTATTCGCGTAAAACGTTTGATTCGAAACGAATATTTAGGTCCTGAAGGCAATGCCATTTGGGATGGGATTTCTGATAATGGCGAAGCACTTGCAATAGGCATTTACATTGCTACCTTTGAAGCATTCAACGAAGATGGAATTCAAGTCAACTACAAACGCGATTTTATTTTAGCCCGCAAACTATGAGCTTCTACTTCGTTCGTACACCTAGAGTTTTACATTGGCTCTTCCCAAAAATAACTTGGCGAATCAAAGATTCCGAATCGATATATTTAACCTTCGATGACGGTCCGAATCCAGAAGTTACCATTCAATTACTTGATCTTCTAAAAAAGCACAACGTGCTAGCAACATTTTTTTTATTGGGGAAAAACGCAGTAAAATATCCTGAACTCGTAGAGCGAATTTTAGAAGAAAATCACTCCATTGGTTTTCACTGTAACGAACATATTAACGCAAGAACACTCAGTCCCGCTGCTCTTTTAAAAAACTTTAGACTTCCAAAAAACTTTCCGCCTACTGTCCTTTTTCGGCCACCGTATGGCAAACTCAAATGGTGGCAATACAATTTCTTGAAAGAAAAATTCCCTTTGTTTGGTTGGAGTATTATGCCCGGTGATTTCGATAAAAAAATATCGTTGCAGCAACAATTGAATCGTCTCAAAAAATCTAAAGCAGGAGATATTTTAGTGTTGCACGAACTTCCGAATACTATAGAATTACTCCGCACGTATTTCGAGCAAACAGAAATTAAATCGTTTGCGAAACTCTAGCTCTGTTTCATTTTAAAAAAGTATTTCTTATTATTGCTATATGAACCTTAAGCAAAACCTACTGACCCTTTTGGGGTTATTCATGTGCCTAACATCTTGGGCGCAGGCCGGAACAGTAAAATTCTCAGGAAAAGTCATCGATTCACAATCGCAAAAGCCCCTAGGCGCTGTGTTGGTGTATTTCGAAAACACTTCCTTCGGAATGAGTTCTTCACCAGAAGGTACCTTCAGCATTGAAGCTCCGGCTGGGAACTATACGCTTATCGCGGCTTATTTAACCCATCAGACGTTCAAAAAAGAAATTCGATTAACAGGGAACCAAGAGTTTAATATTGAGATGGTTTCGAACGACGGACAAATGAATTTGGTTGTTGTGTCTGCAGGAAGATACGAGCAGAACATTGGTGAGGTGACTGTGAGTATGGAGGTTATTCAACCGAAATTAATTCAAGATAAAAACGCAGTGAACATCGCTGAAATCTTGCAACAAACTCCGGGTGTTGCAATTGTAGATGATGAGCCTCAAATCCGCAGCGGAAGTGGATATAGCTTCGGCGCGGGAAGTCGGGTGCAAGTGTTGGTAGATAATATTCCTATTCTAAGCGGTGATGCGGGAAAGCCAAGTTGGGGATTTCTTCCAACAGAAAATGTATCGCAAGTTGAAATCCTCAAAGGCGCGAGCAGTGTGCTTTATGGAAGTTCTGCATTAAGCGGTGTAATCAACTTCAGAACTGCCTACCCCACTTTAAAACCAAAAACAACCGTTTCTGTTTACCACGGATTTTATTCTAAGCCGCAATCAGATTCAGCCGTGTATTGGAACAGACAAGGAATGAAAAGCGGAATTAATTTTCTTCACTCTGAAAAATTCGGAAAACTTGATTTTGTTCTTGCTTCAAGTATGCAATACGACGACGGTCACTTAGGCCCTATTAAAGACACAGCCGACGGCAGCTTTTCGAATGGGAATTATAACCCTATGGAAGTAGATCGATACAGCGCTGGAAATAGAGCGCGTTTAAACCTGAATCTTCGATACCGCTTAACCGATCGTCTTTTCATAGGTCTTGCTGGAATTTATTCCACAAGCAATTCATTGTCTACTTTAATCTGGGACAACAGCTCAACTGGATTGTACGGTGCCTACGCCGGCAGCGCTACACGCACCATTCAGCAGTTATATACTGTTGACCCTTCCATTCAATACACCAGTAAAAAAGGCGCTGTTCACACACTGAAATCGAGATGGCAATCGTTAGACAACAACAACGATAACAACCAAGGAAATTTCTCAGATGTCTTCTACACGGAATACCAAGTGCAGAAAAATTGGGAACTTAACAAGATAAAAAACCTAACAACCACAGCGGGTGTAGTAAACACAAACACAGATGCTCGCGGGCAATTGTTTGTAGGTGGAAATCCAGACGGACACAACGAAGCAAGAAATACTGCTGCCTATCTTCAAGTCGATAAAAAAATTGGTGAGCGCCTAAATCTTTCTGGAGGTGTGCGTTACGAGCAATTTCTATTGAATGAAGAAAAAAATGGCAAGCCCGTATTTCGCGCAGGAGCAAATTACAAATTGGGTCAAGCGACATACTTGCGTGCTTCCTACGGACAAGGATATCGATTCCCAAGTATTGCTGAAAAATTCATTGTAACGGGTTTGGGTGCCATTCAAGTTTTTGCAAATCCAGACTTAAAACCAGAGACTTCATACAATGCCGAAATCGGAATTAAGCAAGGATTTAAAATTGGAGAATTCAAGGGATTTATTGACGTTGCTGTATTCCAACAAGAGTTTCGGAATTTTATTGAATTCACTTTTGGGCAATGGACGGCGGTTCCTCTATCAGACTTGGGTCAAATATCAAAAGTCATTGGGTTTAAAAGTTTGAATACCGGGGGCGCGAAAGTTCAGGGTGCTGAACTCAGTATTATGGGAACCGGTAACATTCGCAAGACTCGTTTCGATGTGTTGGCAGGTTACACGTACACAAAACCTATGAGCACCACCCCTGACTACGTCTATGCACAAACGGCACAAACTCCAGGAACACTTGTCATTCCGCAGTTTTCTCAAGCATCCTATTTAACCACAAGCGAAAATACGAACAGCAATATTTTGAAATATCGCATGCAACACCTAATAAGAATAGATGTTGGTGCAACCCGCGGTGCATTTAATTCAGGAATAAGCTTTCGGGCAAATTCACACATGCAAAACATTGATAAAGCTTTTTCGCAACTCGAACAGGAGCTTCCCACTGAATTCAATCCGGGAATTAATTCATGGCGTGCTAATCACACCAAAGGCGACTATGTTTTCGATGCGCGAGTTGG
>JBEIFO010000250.1:0-3776 GCA_040382375.1 Crocinitomicaceae bacterium | reverse complement strand
TACCTTTTGTGAGTGAAAAATCTCCTGCTAAACTCAATGAAGGGTACATTGATTTACTCACTGTAGCACTTGAATCGCCCAATTCACTGATGTTAGCGGCAAAGTTAAATTGGCCATATCCAACACTGGCAGATACGAGCCCATCCATTTTTTTCACCTGGGCATGGACCCCAAAAGTGAATAGAAAACCAAGCACAAATAAACCACTTAGATGCAATTTGCCCATTTCGGTTAAGATTTAAGCGAAGATAATATCTTTTCACTAAATTCGTGGTTATGAAAAACTTACTAAAAAGAACCCTTCAAATACTTTTTGTATTCTTCCAATTGAATGCTTTAGCTCAAACTGAAAAGGGAGAAGCCTCTTATTACCACAATAAATTCGACGGAAGAGGGACTTCTAACGGAGAAATTTACAGACAGAACAAATTCACGTGCGCGCACAAAACGCTTCCGTTTGGAACTTGGCTCAAAGTGACTCGTGTAAAAAACAACAAAATAATCTACGTACGTGTGAACGATCGTCTGCCTAAATCTTCTAAAAGATGCATCGATCTCACTATGCTCAGTGCTGAAACGTTAGAATTCGTGAGAAGCGGCCACACACAGGTCATACTGGAAATTGTAAAGGCCGAAGATGTTCCTGAAGAATTTAAATCTCCAATAGAACTTAAGCCCAAGGCTCCGAAAAAAAAGAAATAAACGCCGCCGTTTGTTGCTATTTTCGTTGCGAAAATGAAGAATCAAATTCCTAAAAATCTCGTCCTAGCGTTGTTGCTCGTGCTTTTCCTTGCACAAGGAGGAATCGGCTATTGGGTTCTTCAACATAAATTGTGGCTGGTTAAAAAAGAAATGAAAGCCCTCGTACTGGGAAATGTTTCTGAAGACCAACTCACCCCTATTCATTTATCACAAGAAGAATTCAATCAGCTCGAATGGCCGGAACCGTGGGAGTTTTTGTACAACGGAAAAATGTACGACATCTCTCGAAAAGAATTTCACACCAACGGTTCTGTTACACTTTACGCCTTGCTAGATACTGAAGAAAATGAACTAAAGACTTTGGTCCGCTCTCTTGTGAAAAACTCATCCGACAAAAAACAGACGCAGGAGCAACTCAACTTCTTATACAAATTCCAATCGCAATGGACATGTGATATTGATATTATTCAAATTCCATTTTTCGAAGTGAACACTTTTCATTTCGCCATAAATCGTTTTTTCGTTTCATCTCCTCACGTTCGACTGAACGAACTCCCCCCAATTCTTTGAAAGATGCGACGCATCTTTTAAAGAATTCAACGACTAACAAATAAAATTTACAATGACACGTATATTTCTATGCGCCATGCTAGCTGTTGCTAGTGTATTCAGCGCGCACGCACAAACCATAACGGTTAAAGATTTAACCACGCTTGAAGCCATTTCCGGGGCTTCGGTATATCTATCGGCAAACAACATTGAACTTTTTGAATTCATTGGAATGACAAACAACGAGGGAATCATTGTCCTTCAGCAGCACTTTGGTAGTTTCATGATTACAGCCAATGGGTATGAGGTGAAATATATACCCACTTCAGAAGTCTCTGAAGGCATGGACGTTTTTTTAGCGGGATCAAATGTTACGCTCTCACAAATGGTAATCTCTGCAACACGCTTGGCGAACAAATCTGAATTCGTAGCACAACAAGTCAGCTCGATTCAACGAAAAGACATCCAATTCATTAACCCTGCAAATGCTGCGGACCTGCTTACACAAACGGGCACAGCACTCGTTCAAAAAAGTCAGTTAGGCGGTGGATCACCTATTCTACGCGGATTCGAAGCGAACAAGGTATTGTATGTTGTTGACGGGGTTCGCATGAACAACGCAATCTACCGCGGTGGTCACTTGCAAGATATCTTGAGCCTTGACCCAATGGCTATGGAGAACGTAGAGATTGCCTACGGACCAAGCGCAATTACCTACGGGTCAGATGCATTGGGAGGGGCAATGAGTTTTACTACACGTGCTCCCCGATTCACTTCTGGAGATAAATTAGTAAGAGCCGGCGCTATGCTTCGACACAGTAGCGCAGACCAAAGTGCTGCAAATGTGAATGCAGAAACGAGCAACGAACGTTTCGCTTCGTTCACTTCATTTACTTTCAACAATTTCGGAGATCTTCGTCAAGGTAACAACCGCAACCCTGGTTACACTTCTTTCGGTCAGCGCCCTTGGTACGTTCAACGCGTTAACGAAAGAGACAGCGTTATGACCAACTCGAATCCCAATGTTCAAGTGGGCTCTGCATACAAACAATACGACTTCTTGGAAAAGCTATCCTTCAAGCAGAGCGACAAACTATCACATACGTTGAACATTCAGTACTCTACAACGAACGATGTTCCACGATACGATCGCCTCACTCAAACTTCAGGAGGAACAGCCAAATTCGCTGAATGGTACTACGGTCCGCAAACACGAGCCATGGTTGCCTATCACGCTAATCTCAACAACGGAAAACGGCTGTACACGACAGGGAGAATTACATTGGCTTGGCAGAACATTGATCAATCGCGTCACGATAGATTATTCAATGGCCCAAATCGGAACAACCGTTTGGATAACGTAAAAGTGTATTCTGTGAATGCAGACTTCTCGAAAAACTTTGGAGAAAAAACAACAGCGAATTACGGTTTGGAATATTACTTCAACGATGTAACTAGTACCGCAAATTCAGAAAATATTTTAACCGGAACTCAAAGCGCTGTAGACACGCGATATGCAAACGGCGGATCGACCATGACTGGCACAGCGGCTTACGGAACGGCTATTCTCAAAGCTACACGGAAAATTACATTGAACGCCGGACTTCGCTATTCGCTTGTCAATCTAACAGCCTTGTTCACCGACAATTCATTCTTCAACTTCCCATTTTCAGATGTCAATCAATCGAATAGAAACCTCAGCGGAAGTATCGGAATTATTGTAGCACCTAATAAGAAATGGCGCTTGACAGCCATAGTCAGCACAGGCTTTCGCGCCCCGAATGTCGATGATCTTTCAAAAGTTTTTGAGAGCAACGCGGGAAATTTAATTGTGCCGAACAATGAACTTCAACCCGAAAAAATTGCAAATATTGAATCCACTATTGAACGTAAATTCAATAACAGAACTAGCCTGTCTGTAAACGGTTATTACATGCGCTACACAAATGCTCTCACAACAGGAAAAGCGCAATTCGACGGACAAGATTCTATTTTTTACGATGGCACGTTAAGTCCAGTATACACAACTATCAATGCAGACGAAGCCTACATCTATGGAGGAAACTTAAGTCTGAACTCTCAAGTGAATGACCACTTCAGCATTCAATCTTCTGTGGTTTACACCTACGGAAGAATCAAGACTGAAAACGGAGACACTCCCTTGGATCACATTCCGCCTGTATATGGAAGAACAGGATTCACCTTCCAACAACAAAAATTCCGTGGTGAATTCTCAGTGCTATACAACGGCTGGAAACGCATCGAAGATTACCGCTTGAACGCCGAAGACAACGAGGCTTATGCAACACCTGATGGCATGCCTGCTTGGTATACACTCAACACTCGCGCAAGCTATCAAGTGCACGAAAACATTCAATTGATGGTTGGATTGGAAAACATTTTAGATGCGAATTACCGTGTCTTCGCTTCGAATATTTCAGGAGCAGGAAGAAACGTTACGTTCACACTTCGCGGTCGTTTCTAACGACTATGTTCAACGAATGTTGAATTGAAATAACCATCGG
>JBEIFO010000249.1:0-3852 GCA_040382375.1 Crocinitomicaceae bacterium | reverse complement strand
TTTAGCCCTAACAGGAAAATTCATACGGGGACATATTTTGGCCGCAAGGCCAGGGCACCATGGAAATGTTGCGTTTGCGAAAGTGTTGAAAGCGTGGGACAAGAAACGTCAATCAACGGTTTCATTCGATTTAACGAAAACAGTTTTCGATATTAATCAAATCAGCAAAATGCTTCCGCATCGTTATCCTTTCTTGTTAGTGGACCGTGTAATTGCGATGGATAACGAAAGTATTGTTGGTTTGAAGAACATTACATTGAACGAGCCCTTTTTTCAAGGCCATTTCCCGGGAAATCCGGTAATGCCGGGTGTGCTTCAAATTGAAGCGATGGCTCAAGTAGGAGGAATCTTTGCATTGAGTCAAGTGGAAGAACCAGAGTTATACAGCACCTACTTCATGAAGATAGATGGGGTGAAATTCAAACAAAAAGTTGTACCTGGTGATACGCTTATTTTCCATCTAAAACTTGAATCTCCTATTCGCAGGGGGTTGGTTAATATGCGAGGTGTGGCTTATGTAAATGGAAAGGAAGTGGGCGAAGCAACCATGTTGGCGCAAGTCGTGAAAGACAAAGCCCCAGCACAAACAACGGAAAAAGTATGAGCAACTTAGCACAAATTCATCCGGATGCTAAAATTGGCGAGGGCGTCGAAATAGGCCCTTTCACAACGATTTATGGCAATGTTGTTATTGGTGAAGGAACTTGGATTGGTCCGAATGTGACCATTATGGATGGTGCGCGTATTGGAAAGAATTGCCGCATTTTCCCTGGAGCGGTTATTTCTGCTATTCCTCAGGATTTAAAATTTGCGGGTGAGAATACAACGGTAGAGATTGGAGACAACACAACGATACGCGAGTGCTGCACGTTGAACCGCGGTACAAAGGATCGCATGACCACAAAGGTTGGAAGCAACTGTTTGCTTATGGCTTATGTGCATTTAGCTCACGATGCGTTTGTGGGAGACAATTGTGTTATTGCTAATTCAGCGAACATTGCGGGACATGTGACCATTGGAAATTGGGTGGTTATTGAAGGCGTTGTTGCTGTGCAACAGTTCATTGAAATTGGAGACCATTCATTTATTGCAGGAGGTTCTTTGGTTAGAAAGAATGTTCCCCCATTTATAAAAGTAGCCCGTGAGCCATTGAGCTATATTGGGGTTAATAGCATTGGCCTTCGTAGAAGAGGTTATACAGACGAGCAGGTTTCTAGACTGGAAGATATTTACAGAGTTTTATTTGTGCACAACAACACTGTTGTTGCAGGAGTAAAGCAAATCGTTGATTCGTTTCCGGATTCAGATGAAAAACAAATCGTTCTCGCCTTCATTCAACGTTCTGAAAAGGGCGTAGTTCGAGGCGCACAGACAACATAACGTGCAAATAGAGCTTCAAAATATTGGAAAGAAGTTCGGTGGAAAGTTTATTTTTCGCCAGTTAAATAGAACCTTTCAATCGGGAGAACACGTGGGGATTGTTGGGCAAAATGGATCTGGAAAATCTACCTTGGTTCAAATTATTTCGGGGTACCTATCTGCATCTGAAGGCGTGGTGATTTACGAGGGAATTCCTTCGGACCAAATCTGGAAGCAGGTCTCTATATGCTCCCCTGCTATGGGCCTTTACGAAGATTTTACGCTATTAGAACACCTTCAGTTCACGCATGGGTTGAAACCTTTCGAGTCTTCTTATTCAGTGAAAGAAATTCCGGAAATTCTTCAGCTTGAAAAACACGCCAACAAGGCCCTGAAATATTTTTCAAGCGGAATGAAACAGCGTGTGAAGTTGGGAACGGCGCTCTTGTCAGATGTTTCATGTGTGTTCTTGGATGAACCCTGCGCACACCTTGATAAAGAAGCAGAAAAGTGGTTTTCGGAATTTGTAATTTCAAGCAAGAAAAACAAAACGGTTATTGTTGCTTCGAACGCCTCTGAGACTGAATTGACGGGTTGTTCAGATGTTTGGACCCTGAGTTAAACCTTCGGCTTATGTCCGCTTTTTAACAGGTCGTTTACTGTTTTTACAGGATGAAAAACACGAGACGGAATTTCAACAAAGACCGAGCTCCAACCCCACATACTCCCATTCCATAAACCAGGGAGTTCAATTACATTGGTTCGCGTTCCGAGCATAAGCTTTTCGCTAATCAAAGCGGCTGTTGGGTTTCGGTAGTCCTCCAAATTGTATTTGTTTCCGTTGTGGTCTAAGAAATGACAAACTAGATCTACTGGATTGAAGTGAGTTGACTTTTCAAAAACGGCAAGTTGTTCGGGGTCGTTCTTGTTAATTTGTGCCTTCTCAATGATCTGTTTCGTTTCGAATCCATCTTCGTCCTTCACCCAAAACGGTCCGCCGCCGGGCTCTCCCGTGTTTTCTACCATTCCGCATACACGTAAAGGTTTATTCAATTGTTCAAAAAGAGATGTTTTGTCATTCGATGACTTAAACCATTTTTCAAGGAATGAAACTGCTCGTGTTTCAGCGTGGTCGGTGTTATTCTCAAGATTGCGAAGCAAGATGTTTCTTTCTTCAATAAGGTTTAAAAGAACTCCACCCATTAATTTTCTATACGCAGCGACATCTGCGTGATGCGAGGCCTCGGTTATGTTATCTATGTTTTGAATGAAGACGCATTCGCCTTTTAGTTCTTGTAAATTTTTAAGCAAAGCGCCGTGCCCAGCGGGACGCAAGAAAATTTCGCCGGTTTCACTATGTGCGGGAAGGTTATTTTTATCAAATGCAGGAATATGTGTTTCGGGATCTTGAGAGCTAAATGAAATTTTTTGAATGCTTTTGCGCTGATTTTCTAAAAAAGAGCGGAAGTTATTTTCTATGTGTAAACGATGTTCGGCGGGAATGGTGAAATGAATTTCATGATTCCCGTTTTGTTGCATGTAGTGGGAACTTTCAATGCAATGCTCTGCAAACGCGGTTCTTTCTTCTTCTCCATAAGAGTGAAACGGAACAGAACCTTTAGGAAGTGTTGCGTATCCATTTTTGAAAAGAAAAGTCAACACGCGCGAGTATCTTTCTATACCCGTTACTTCATCGTAATTCAATCCGTCTTTTTCAAAATCGAGTAGAATGGAATTGAAAAAGGGGAAGTCGCGTAAATGAAGAAAAAAGAACTCTGCTTCGTCGTTCGGATTCAATAAATCAACACCACTTAAATTTGCGAACATACGCGAAGCGGCGCCTGAAGCAGGCACGAATTTCTCAATGTTTAAATTTTCGTAATTCGTTTCGAACCTTTGAATAGCTTCTAAAAAAAGAGAACCTTCTAATTGAATGATACCATCGCCAATACCGCAATGACGAATGAGCTGTGCGGGCTTATTCGACGCTAAGAGTTGCATTGCTAGTTCAAGTTTCATTTTCATGTTGAAAAGTAAGAACCAACAAACTTAAATAAAAAGAAAGGATATTCTGTGAAAGGAGGATTAAGCTACTTCTTGAATGAGGTTAATTTTCACCATGGTTTCGTGGAACACTGTCTCAAAATGATACTTTACCTCAGACATTTCTCCCATGCGCGCATAATCTTCTATAGCTTGGAAAGTGAGCGCCAATTGCGGTTCACCGAGCATAGAGAAAGCGCTTTTAACTCTTGGAGCGTAGGTGATAACCCCCAAGTAATCGTTGTTTTTTATACTTGAATTAATTTCCTTAAGAATCGCAGGAATCTTCTGAAAAATTTCACGAAGAACTGTGTCCATCATTTCAATGTTTCCGTTTAATAGACGAAGAAGATTGTTTTTATCTATAGATGCTGAAGGGGGAGTAGTAGATGCGATCATTTTCTAATTTTCCTTGAATACGCGGGAATAAAAGCAAAGGTTTCAAATAGA
>JBEIFO010000248.1:0-3868 GCA_040382375.1 Crocinitomicaceae bacterium | reverse complement strand
ATCGAATCGCTTCGTCGCAAGACTTAATCGTTGCGCCCACTTGTTTATTTTTTTTTCTAGGTTGAAATCAACCGTGTCAATCCACAACAATTCCTTCGCCCCCAAGGACTTCAATTCATTTTCAATTTGAAGGGAAGAAGCGTCGTGGTGTGAAATATATTTCCAGTTGGAAGAAGTTGTGGATTGCTCTTCCAGAAAGGCTTTCATGCTTGCGCGATGCAAGATTATTTTTTTCTTGTGGAAGGGGTATTGGGAAAAGAACAGGGGTTCTTCAATAAGCAAAAGACAATCGCACGAACGGAAGAGTTCGTGCTCTTCGAACAGTTGGTGCGGAAAGACCAAGCCTATCTTCATTTCCTTTTGGAAATTTTGTTGTTGGAAACGCTTCGCTGACGGGTGCATTTAAAGCGACTGTCGTCGTTCAGCGATTCTGTGCGCAGCATAACATGCTTCGTGGCTCTTCCTTGCACGCGGGCACGCCACATGCGGAAGGAAGTGGCCTTCATTTCTTTGCGCATAAGCGCAATAACTTCGGCTTCGCTAACGCCGAACTGCGCGGTAATAGCGTCGAATGGCGTGCGGTCTTCCCACGCCATTTCAATGATTCGATCAATGTCTGTTTCAGATAACATGACTTAGAAACAAGCCACGCGGTCGTTTGTTTTTACAAACTGCTTAAAATACTTACAAGCTCGGAACGAACGCGAATTAAACGCGCTTGAATAGCCGCGCCATCGGTCTCGTTTACTTTCTGACGAAGCGCGTTCTTGGCGCCTTCCAGCGTGAATCCTTGCACACGCACCAACTCGTGAATCTTCTTGAACAACTCAATGTCTTTCTTCGAATACATGCGATTGCCCTTGCTGTTCTTGCGCGGTTGCAATTGCGGAAATTCTTTTTCCCAAAAACGTAAAAGAGAAGCGTTCACATCAAACATTTCAGCAACTTCAGAGATGCTGTAATATATTTTTTCTATTTCGAAGGTCTTAGACATAATTAGTCGAAACTTTGGTTGGCGTTGGCAGCACGCTGCAATACCTCTTCGTATTGCTCCGGCGTAATATCGTTGTAAAAATAAAACGCAGGATCTACCTTTTCACCATTTCTAATAACTTCATAATGGAGGTGAGGACCGGTAGACGACCCCGTATTCCCTACAAGCCCTATCAATTGGCCTCTTCTAACTTTTTGCCCTTGACCGATAATAATTTTGCTCATGTGTCCATATCGAGTCTGAAACCCGTATCCATGCTCAATTACAACGCTATTTCCATAACCCGTTAATGCACTTTCTGTTTTTTCAACAATTCCGTCTCCGGTGGCATAAATTTCGGTGCCGATATCAGCTGCGAAATCTAAACCGGCGTGAAGTTTTGCAACTTTATATATCGGGTGTATGCGATATCCAAATCCCGATGAAATACGCTCTAAGTCTTTGTTCGAAACAGGCTGAATAGCGGGTATACTTTGAAGCATAGCGTCCTGTCCGCGAGCCAATGAATAAATCTCTTCATAAGACTTACTCTGACTCACAAACATCTCCTGCAACTTCCGAATACGGAACATCGTTTCTTGAACATCATTGTCAGATGCGAAATCATTATTCGTTTTCGAAGATAATCCTGAGAATTTGCGGACATACGGCTCCGCGCCGAAGATGGATCTGTAAACCATTTCATCTCTGCGCTCTAAGTCAGTTGCAAATAATTCAAGCGTATCTATTTTAGTATTGAACGTTTCAATTTGCGTTTCGAGGTATTTTATTTTTTTCTCGAGCTGATTGGTTTCAGGGTCTTTGAAGAACGATGCGTAAAGCACAATTCCTATTCCGCCTAAAACTACACCGGCTAAAACATAGCGCGTGACAATCCATGCGTAGTCGCGAATGGTATACGTAATTGCCTCGTAATTGAGGGTATTCGGATTGAAAAAGTATTTGTACTTGAATTTCTTCATGCTTTGCGAATTTACGTCACTTTTTTTAATCGCTTCTTACCTTGTGAGATGTAAATTTGCGCGCATGATGACAGCTCAAGAGATTCGCCAAACTTTTTTAGACTTTTTCAAATCGAAAGGTCACCACATTGTTTCGTCGGCACCCATTGTGGTGAAGGGCGATCCTACGCTTATGTTCACCAACGCGGGAATGAATCAGTTCAAAGATTTATTTCTTGGCCACGGCACCATAGAGCACAAGCGAATTGCGAACTCTCAGAAGTGTCTTCGTGTTAGCGGAAAGCACAACGATTTGGAAGAGGTGGGCGTAGATACCTACCACCACACCATGTTCGAAATGTTAGGCAACTGGTCGTTCGGAGATTACTTCAAGGAAGAAGCAATAACATGGGCTTGGGAATTATTGACTGAAGTGTACAAACTTCCAAAAGACAGATTGTACGTAACAGTTTTCGAAGGCGATGAAAAAGAAGGATTGGAATTCGATCAAGAGGCTTTTGATATTTGGAAACGCTGCATTGCGGAAGACAGAATTTTAAAAGGAAATAAAAAAGACAATTTTTGGGAAATGGGTGAAACGGGTCCATGCGGTCCGTGTAGCGAAATTCACATCGACATTCGAAGCGACGAAGAGCGAGCGAAAGTCGATGGGAAAGCGTTAGTGAACGACAGCCATCCGCAAGTGATTGAAATTTGGAACAACGTGTTCATGCAATTCAATCGCAAATCGAGCGGAGAACTAGAACCCCTTCCAAACAAACACGTAGATACTGGAATGGGCTTCGAGCGTTTGTGCGTTGCCCTTCAAGGCAAACAATCGAACTACGACACCGATGTGTTCTCGCCATTGATTGAGCGCATTTCGAAAATATCTGGCGTTGCTTATACGCGCACCGATTCGAAACAAGACATTGCCATTCGTGTGATTGCAGACCACGTGCGCGCTGTTTCTTTTTCTATTGCAGACGGACAACTTCCTGCAAGCGGTGGAGCGGGATATGTGATTCGAAGAATCTTACGCAGAGCCATCCGTTACGGATACAGTTTCTTGAACAGAAAAGATCCATTCATTTTTGAATTGGTAGATGTGCTTGCAGCAGAGATGGGCGGTTTCTTCCCTGAAATTATTTCAAACAAAGATTTAGTGAAGCGTGTGATTCGCGAGGAAGAAGAAAGCTTCTTGCGCACACTCGACAAAGGCATTCAACTGTTAGACGATCACCTGAGCAAAGGTGCGGAAGTGTTAGATGGAAAAACAGTTTTTGAATTGTACGATACTTTCGGATTTCCATTCGACTTAACGTCGTTAATTGCTTCTGAAAAAGGCGTGGGCGTAGATGCTGCAGGATTCGAAGAAGAGTTAGCCAAGCAAAAAGAACGCAGTCGCAGTGCTACGAAATTAGAGACCGACGACTGGGTTGAATTGCAAACAGGAGAACCAACATTTGTTGGATACGACTCGTTGGAATGCGAAACGAAAATTCTGAAATACAGAAAAATTAAAGCGAAAGGAAAGGAGAGTTTTCAATTGGTGTTAAGCAACACACCGTTCTACGCGGAAGGCGGCGGACAGGTTGGAGATACCGGTGTTTTGAAAACCATTAACGAGAGCATTGCTGTTATAGACACCAAGAAAGAAAACAACTTGAGTGTTCATTTTGTAGAGCAACTTCCAGAAAATGTGAACGCTACTTTTACTGCGGTTGTAGATCGCACGAAGCGTGAAAGCTCACAACGCAATCACAGCGTAACGCACTTGCTACACGAGGCATTGCGTGAAGTGTTGGGAACGCACGTAGAGCAAAAAGGATCTTTGGTGAATGCAGATTATTTGCGTTTCGACTTTTCGCATTTCGCGAAAATGACCGACGAAGAATTGAAGCAAGTAGAGCAATTGGTGAACAGCCGCATT
>JBEIFO010000247.1:0-3894 GCA_040382375.1 Crocinitomicaceae bacterium | reverse complement strand
CCACAGCACGACTTTCCAAAACGAATTACTTATCGTTTTCTTTCAGAAGAACAACTGGAAACGACTATCGACGCGGGCCTCGGTTCTGATCCGAAGGACGTGAAGGTCTGGAAGTATTGGAAGAAGAAGATCTAGATTTCTTTGATGTATACGGAACATTTCCGTTAGCATTTGTCCCCACATCCTTTTTCGGTCCACGCGGTTCATCACGCGCAATATCCTCTTCCCCTCTCTCACCTTCTCTTCCTCCCTCTTCCCAATTCTTAACATCTCTTCCCCTCTCTTCCCCACTCTTATCTTCTCTATAACCTTTGCTCTCTTGATTCCCGAAAGAATCTCCAATGCGTCTGTTCGGAACAGGAAGCTTCTTCGCCGTGTATGGCCTACGCACATCGTCTGTTGGCTTGTCTTTCCAATTTTCAATATCGCGCGGCGTTGGCTTCTGACCATCTGTCAGCAACTTCACACCGAACTTCATTAAGTCTACTTTCTCACGCTTATATAAAAGTCCAGCTGCTTTCTTAAAAGTCTTCTTCGACATGCGCAAACGAATTTTAATTTCATCAGGATCGCTATCGTCGTTCAAACGAATATAACCGCCGTTGTTTTCCAAGAACTCTAACAAACGTGCAGCAGCATCTTCAATTAAATCAACTCCTTCCTTCTGCATGCTCACTACAACATCTTTCCCTTCAATCTTACGCACGTATCCTTTCACTTTATCACCTTCAGAAACGCGACTCATGATTTCTTGTTGGAAGATGATGCCCTGGTATTTTCCATTTACAATCACCTTTCTTCCCACTTCCAATTTCTCGAATATGGTCATTTCAATTTCGTCTCCGCGTTTGAAATCGGGCTCTTCTTTCAAGTGATTGAAAATCTTCGTCGTTCCGAAAAGTCTATGGTTCGCAGAATCATAACACAGCATAATCAATGCTCTGCGATTCGCCATTAATTCTTGTCTTTGCTCTCTCTTTGGAATAAGAACATCGCGTCCAACACCTATGTTAATGAACGCACCTAAATCGTTTGAATTTAAAATGGAAAACATACCCATTTCACCCACCTGAATTTCAGGTAATTTAATGGTGGCTTCCAATTCTTTTCTGTCGTTGAAGTAGCTGAAGATTTTCAGCGTTTGTCCCAATACAACACCTTTGGTGTCAATCTTATTCAAAGGAATTTCCTCGTGGTCATTTCCAACAAAAACTCCTTCTTCACTAATTGAAGTAACCATTAACTCTTGAATGGTGCCCGGACTCAAATAATCTGTCATAATGCAAAGTAAGAGCAGAACCGCTGAATTCAAGGCCTTTTCGCGATTTAGTTTTCAGACTTGGCTTGTTCGTGTTACATTTGAAGCACTAATCCTTAGCCATGAAATCTTTTTTACTCGCAGTTTCGTTTATTCTTTTCAGTGCAACCAGCAGTTTCGCGCAATGCGCCGCTGGAGAGACTTCCGTGACCTTCGTTATGCATACCGATGCATGGGCCTATGAGAATTATTGGCAATTAAACCTAGCGGGAACGGGATGTACAGACATTCCTCTAGCGGAAGGAGCAAACCTTAATGTTGGTTGCGCAGGTGCCGAGTCGGCCAACAGCGCTAACGGCTATGCAGACAATACTGTTATTACTGAAGGTCCTTTTTGTTTGACCAACAACACCGCCTACGAACTTGTTTATGTCGACTCCTACGGTGATGGTGGATTGGTGATTGAAGTGTTTGAAAACGGCGCGTTAACGCATGTCTATGGAGGAGGCGGTGCTGGAAACACATGGACATTCACCATTGGAGTGAGCACAGCGCCAGCGTATGACAGTCCGTGCAGCGCAATAGAAATTACAGCCGACGGCCCTTCATTGACATTGAATAACACAGACGCAATTGCTGGGTTTGGTGAACTTGCTCCTGCAGGTATTGACTGCGGAGTATACGGATTTTGGTGTGAAGGAAATTCTACGAATTCTATTTGGGCGAAATTCATTCCGACAACCAATGCCACCTCATTTGAAGTAACCACTTGTAATCCCGGAACAAGCACCGACACACAGATCGCGATATACAAAGTAACAGACTGTTCGAATTTCGCGACGTTCGATTTAATTAGTTCGAATGACGATATGATAGGCGGGTGCTCGGCTGGAGAGCTGTACGCTTCCCAAACTTACACCTCTTGCCTAGAAGCTGGGCAATTGTATTTGATTCAGATCGACGGCTGGGAAGGATCTGTGGGAGACATTGAATTGTCGGTGCATACATACAGCAGCTCTACTTCTTGGGACGCTTTGGTAAACGGAATTAGTTGTCCGCTTAACAAAGGTGAAACTGGCGACGGAAGTGTTTATCCTTATAGCGTTGGCGCAGGTGCCAACTTCACTTCGGTTTGGACGGGTCCTTTTGGATTTACCACTACCGATCAATATTTGCAAAATGTAGATCCAGGGACTTACACCTTAACAGCTACAAGCGGATGTGGGGAAGTACACACGCAAACTTTCGATATTGTTCAGCCTGAACCTTGGATGGTTACGACCAACATCATTCTTCCGAGTTGCGACGTGAATAACGATGCGGCTATTGAAGTGAATGTTGCTGGTGCAACTGCTCCTTATGAATTTGCTTGGAACGATGCTTCTGGAACGCCTATTGGAGTTGACAATCCGTTAATCGGAATTGGAATTGGAACATACAATATGTCCATTACAGATGATAACAATTGCACTTACAACTACACATTCAACATTGCAGATTGCGTTGGGATTGAAGAAATGGAAATGGCTTTTTTAAATGTTTACCCGAATCCATCTAACGGATCATTTACCATTAACCACGACGCATTGAAAAATGCATCATGGAGTTTGTATGACATCTCGGGAAAATTAATTCATTCGGAAAGAATTACTTCAGGAAGCACTTCCACTTTCGTGAATATAAATGTTCCTTCAGGAGTTTATTCTTTGCGCATTATTGCTGATGATATGCAGCTTCAGAAGAGTGTTGTTGTTGAGTAAAATCAACGCTTTCCGACACATTTAATCTCGTTTTTCAACTCGTTTCCGAATAAGGAAATCTTTACACTTTCAAATATTGTATTGAAATTTGTTTCAACAAATATAAGTTTCCTTATTAGGATATACTATATTAGCAAAATGAAACAAAATGCAATCAAAATTCAACGTCAAAATTCTAGACAATGTCGCTAATGAGATGTACTTCTTAACCGAGAAAGCTCGAGATAAGATCCTATATAACATATTGAAATCAACTAAGGTCATTGATCAGGATCTACTTAAAAAGCTTACGTCCAACATTTGGGAATTTCGAACATTCTATTCGAATACTTATTACAGACTTCTGGCATTTTGGGACGGTTCCGAATCACTAATTATCATTTGCACAATCTTCATAAAAACAACTCAAAAAACTCCACAAAATGAAATCCAAAAAGCCGAAAATCTCAGAAGACAATACTTCGAAGAAAAAAATGAAACTGGTAACCCTTGAGGAAACACTAGACCGTTATATCGGAACGAAAGAAACAGCAAAACGAAAGCAGTTCGAAGAAGATTTGCGATTAGATCTATTGGGCAGCTCTATACGTTCACTGCGCGAAGAGCAAAACCTCAGTCAAGAAGATTTAGGCAATCTAATTGGCGTGAAAAAGGCTCAAATTTCAAAACTTGAAAACAACTTCACCGATGTCCGTGTTGGAACATTGCTAAGAGTCTTCAAAGCGTTGAAAAAAGAGATTAAAATCTCCTTCATCTAATTACAATCCCTGAAGCTTCTTTATCAACTCCTGAACTTGGTCTGAAGAAACGTTTCTGTGAAATACAAATCGAAGCCATACCGGTCCGAAAGGGAAACACTTAATTCCCAAAGGAGTT
>JBEIFO010000246.1:0-3895 GCA_040382375.1 Crocinitomicaceae bacterium | reverse complement strand
TTCTTTGCTATATCGCAAGCATCCTTCGCAAGTGAAGTTTGTGCTCGTTGACCCGAAAAAAGTTGAGCTTACCCTTTTCAATAAAATTGAAAGACATTTCTTGGCGAAACTTCCCGACGAAGCCGAAGCCATTATTACCGACACTAGCAAGGCCGTGAAGACCTTGAATTCATTGTGTGTTGAAATGGATGAACGCTACGAACTTTTGAAAACAGCGGAGTGCCGAACCATTAAGGAATACAACGCGAAATTCATTTCAAGAAAACTAAATCCGAACAACGGTCACCGCTACCTTCCATACATTGTATTGGTAGTGGATGAGTTTGCCGATTTAATTATGACCGCTGGTCGAGAGGTGGAAACACCGATCGCGCGTTTGGCGCAGTTGGCTCGCGCCATTGGAATTCACTTGATTATTGCCACACAGCGTCCTTCGGTGAACATTATTACCGGAACTATCAAAGCGAACTTCCCAGCGCGTATAGCGTTCCGTGTAACGTCTAAGATAGACTCGCGCACCATTCTAGATGCAGGTGGTGCCGATCAATTAATTGGACGCGGAGATTTATTGTTGAGCACAGGCAATGAACTCATTCGTTTACAATGCGGATTCGTTGACACGCCTGAGGTACAGGCCATAACCGAATTCATTGGAAGTCAGCAAGGATATGCCCATGCTTTCCATCTTCCTGAAGTTGCTGATGAAAATTCAATGGAAATAGGTAATTTTGACAACTCGGAACGTGATTCATTGTTCGAAGAAGCAGCCAAGGTCATTGTGTTAAGTCAACAAGGATCGGCATCTCTTCTTCAACGCAAACTAAAATTGGGTTATAACAGAGCAGGCCGTTTGATTGATCAATTGGAAGCTGCAGGACTTATTGGCCCATTCGAAGGAAGCAAGGCTCGGAAGGTTTTAATACCCGATGAGATATCTTTGGAACAGTTCTTGAAAAACCTGCGTGATTAATAAAAAAACAAAATGAAAAATCTACTACTAGCGTTCGCACTTCTCGCAACGTTCTCTCTTCAAGCACAGACTTCTAAAGAAATCTTAGATAAAATTTCTACCAAAGCTAAATCGTGGGCAACCACCTCTTCAGACTTCAGTTCTGAATTAAGCAATCCAAAAACTGGAAAAGTGACCAAACAAAACGGCACTGTGAAAGTAAAAGGAAAAAAATATCAACTTGCCCTTCCTGACTATTCCGTTTATTGCGACGGCGCGACTGTTTGGACCTACAATAAAAAATCGAACTCTTGTTCAATCGATAATCTTGCCGATGTAAAAGATGGCGGATTCGACCCTTCAGAGATGTATACCATCTGGAACAAAGACTTCAAGCATGAAATGAAAAACGCTAACGCTACAATTGACGGCATTGCTTGTTACGAAATTGCTCTATACCCGATAAACCCTAAATCCAAATCGTTCCACACTGTAACGTTATACGTTGACAAATCGAAAATGGAATTGGTGAAGGTGAATGTGAAGACACGTGAGAATGCAGATGTAACTTACAAGATTAAAAACTTCAAAGCGAATCCTGCTATCAACGACGGAGACTTCAAATTTAATCAAGCGGGATTCCCTGGTGTGAAGATGGTCGACAACCGCTTGTAAGCGGATGACAAAACACTTCGTGATGACAATCTTCGATTGATGACCGCAAGCGGATGACGCTACGCGATGGTAGAGCGTAAGATGTTTAGCGTTTTTTCTTCTGGAGAATTGGGCTCGACTTGAAAGTCGTATTCCCAGGACGCGAATTTCGGGAGACTCATGAGAATACTTTCTGTTCTTCCTCCGGTTTGAAGACCGAATAGTGTTCCTTTATCGCAAACCAAATTAAATTCAACATATCTGCCTCTGCGAAGCAATTGCCATTGCTTCTGTTGCTCGGTATACTCGAGGTTCATATTGGCTTCAACAATCGGTAAATAAGCCTTATTGAAAGTGTGACCCACGGCATTGTTAAACGCCCACAACTCTTCCATTGATTTCTTTTCTGACGGCTTCTGATAGTCGTAGAAAATTCCACCTACACCACGTGTTTCTTTTCTGTGTGGAATGAAGAAATACTTGTCGGCCCACAACTTAAATTCTTCGTGATTCATGCCGTGTGTATCACAAACGTTTTTCATTTCAGCATGAAAATAATCGCGTTGATCTTGATTAACGTAAATCGGAGTCAAATCTATTCCTCCGCCAATCCATTGGTCTCCGGCATCACTTTCAAAATAGCGCACGTTCATGTGAACGATTGGAACATGTGGGGAAAATGGATGAATAACCAGTGACACTCCTGTTGCGAAAAAAGTCTTGGCTTCGGGATGCATACGCTCTTTCATCATTGCTGGAATGGGTCCTGTAACGGCTGAAAAATTAACACCCCCTTTCTCAAATAAAGATCCGTTGAGAACACGCGTTCTTCCGCCGCCACCGCCAGTATGCTTCCAAATATCTTCGTGAAAATCGGCCCCATCTAAGGTTTCCAATGCCGCACAAATACTGTCTTGAATTTCCAATAAATCGTTAACTACCTTTTTCTGAAACGGTGTTAAGTTTATTTCGATTTGTTCTTCAATCCCCATCTTCCGTTCATTTTTTGAACCACGTTCACGTATGCGTTCTCATATCCTGTCTTTGGTCCTGTTTTAAAAAAATCGAATCCCATGAATATTAATCCCGGGCACTCGACGTCATTTAAATGATTGTTCAAATCCGTTCCGAACATCTTCAAACCTGTTCCATAGAACAAAATAACATCGTGCATAATTGCAGAATACTCATCGGGTTCAGCTCTGAAGTTTTTTCTGTATTGCGCAATCCACTTCAAGTGGTCCATGTTGTAATAATCTAGCATAACCGATTTGGTTCCGGATACTTTAGATGAACCCTTCGAATCTGATTTCAATTTATCATCGGAAGCATAACTATCCCCACCAATAATATTTATATCTAAACCTGTTAGTGCCGAAGAAACGGAGGAGCTTAACTTTTTATCGGAGTTCATGTCTAAAACAACCACCTTTTTACTTTGACCTTTTACGAATTCGTTGAGTTTGACAGCTCCATTCGTTACATCGAACATCATAAGCGAATCCAATCCACCATCGGCGAATCCTGCCATTGCTGCAGCCATTGAAAAATCATCTTTGCCCTTTCCGTAAGCACCTACAATTATTGCATTTGGAAACTCCCGTTTTGCATAGCCAGCTAAATAATACCATTGTGAATTGGATCCTGGATAAGCTTTGCTCATGTGTTCAGACAACAACAAAATCTTATTGGTAATCTTTATGGGTACAACCAAATGTGAGTTTCGACCGCTTACCCATTTTGCAACTTCAACCAAGGGATCATTGAACAACGGACCAATAACTAAATCAACATCATTTGCTTCTAATCGTTCAACAGCCCTTGTGCCACTCGCAGTGCTATTTCCTACATCGTAAATACTAATCGATGCTCGAACGCCATTTTTGTTCATAGCACTTTTCGCCATAACTGCACCTCTGTACATGTTAATCGCCACGGAACGAAGCTTAGCAGAGCGCTGATCCAAGGAATCTGAACTTACCTTAAAACTTGAAAACGGCAATAACAAAGCAATGGAATACATGTCCTTTTTCTTTGGAGCCAAGCTATCAGGAATCTGAACACTGACTATTGAGGAATCCAGTGTAATGATTCCTAAATCAACAATAGAAGTATCTTTCATTGCTGGAATTGAAACTGCGATTTCCGCGTCAGCAGGCAAACAAATTTTCTGCCCAACCTTCAAAGCAGCAGATAATCCTGGATTAATGGACTCCAATTGAGTGACCGTTAAACTGTATTTCTTAGTTATCCCGAATAATGTTTCACCAGACGCCACCTCATGATAATTCT
>JBEIFO010000245.1:0-3903 GCA_040382375.1 Crocinitomicaceae bacterium | reverse complement strand
CGTTTTTGGACGAAAGTGTTGTTCGACTTGGGTTACATACCGTTTAACGAACCGTTCAAAAAGATGATTAACCAAGGAATGATCCTTGGGCGCAGCAGCTTTGTTTACCGCATAAAAGACAGCAACACCTTCATTTCTTTCGAAAGAAGAAAAGAGTTTGAAACACAGCGCTTGTATGCAGACATTTCATTGGTTGACAATGATAAATTGAATATTGAAGGATTTAAGAATTGGCTTCCAGAATACGCAAACGCAGAATTCATGTTGAATGAAAACGGCGAATACACGTGCGGTTGGGAAGTTGAGAAAATGTCGAAGTCGAAGTACAACGTTCAAACTCCAGATGAATTAATAGAGAAGTTCGGCGCAGACACCTTGCGTTGTTACGAAATGTTCTTAGGCCCTGTGGAGCAAAGCAAACCGTGGGATACTAAGGGTATTAATGGGGTGCACAATTTCTTGCGTCGTTTCCACCGTTTGTTCTTAGAGAACGAAACGTTCTCTGTTTCTTCGGAAGAAGCCACTGCGGCTGAAATGCGCGTGGTTCACAAGACTATAAAAAAGATTACTGAAGACCTCGAGCGTTTCTCATGGAACACCGTTGTTAGCGCATGCATGATTGCGACCAATGAGCTTACAGACCTGAAATGCAACAAACGTCAGGCGTTAGAGCCTTTGGTTGTTTTGCTTTCTCCGTACGCCCCTCACTTGGCTGAAGAGCTTTGGAAGAACTTGGGTCATTCAAACTCAGTGATGAATGAATCATGGCCGGTTGCTGAGAACAAGTATTTGGAAGAAGATAATTTCGAATATCCGATTTCATTCAATGGAAAAACAAGGTTTTTCTTATCGCTTCCCGTGGCCATGAGTGCTGCAGATGTTGAGGCGCAGGTGATGGCGCACGAAAGCACAGCGAAGTATTTGGAAGGAAAAAACCCGAAAAAGATTATTGTTGTTCCAAAACGTATTGTGAATGTAGTTATGTAGCACTACCTTTGGTAGTCCCATGATTTCCCGTTCCACCATAGATCGAATTTTTCAGGCCATTCTTATTGAAGATGTGGTTGGAGAGTTTGTTCATTTGAAAAAAAGCGGGTCTTCTTATCGCGGCCTTTCTCCGTTTGTGAATGAAAAAACACCGAGTTTTTTCGTTGTTCCAGCGAAAGGTATTTACAAAGATTTCAGTTCTGGAAAAGGCGGAAACGCCATTGATTTCCTCATGCAGCACGAGAAGCTTACCTATCCGGAAGCCTTGCGCTGGTTGGCGAACAGGTATAACATTGAGATTGAAGAAGAGAGTCAGACGGAAGAACAAAAAGCTGAAAAAAGCGAGCGCGAACAACTTTCTGTTGTTACGGATTACGCCAATAAATACTTCCAAGATCAGATGTACAATTCGGAAATGGGAAGAGCCATTGGGCTTTCTTATTTCGAATCGCGCGGATTTCGTGAAGACACGCTGAAGAAATTTCAGTTGGGCTATTGTCCAGATGGGTGGGACAAGATGTCCCAAGCGGCGCTGTCTGCAGGACATTCGTTGACTTATTTGTTGAAGACCGGTTTAACGCGTGAGAAGGACGGCTCGCCGTATGACTTCTTCCGCGGAAGGGTGATGTTCCCCATTCACAATGTGAGTGGAAAGGTGATTGCCTTTGGTGGAAGAACACTGAAGGCAGAGAAGGACATTGCGAAATACTTCAACAGTCCGGAAAGCGATCTCTATCACAAGTCGAACACCTTGTATGGTCTGCACCTCGCGAAGAACGCGATGGTGAAGGAAGACAACTGTTTTTTGGTTGAAGGGTATACAGACGTGATTGCGCTTCACCAAGCGGGAGTTGAGAATGTGGTAGCGAGTAGCGGAACAAGTTTGACCGAAGGGCAGATTCGACTCATTCGTCGTTTCACACAAAACATTACAATCCTATACGACGGAGACAAGGCTGGAATTAAAGCGAGTTTCCGAGGCATTGACATGATATTGAAGGAAGGGATGAACGTTCGCGTTTCATCGTTTCCAGATGGTGATGATCCGGACAGTTATTCTAGAAAGCACAGCAGCGAAGAGATTCAGCTGTATGTGAAGGAAAACGCAAAGGATTTCATTCGATATAAAACGGCCTTACTTCTTGAAGAAGTGGGCAACGACCCCATAAAAAAAGCGGGTCTTATTCGTGGAATAGTTGACAGCATTGCGCTGATTCCAGATGCTATTAAGCGTTCGGTTTTTGTACAAGACTGCTCGCAAATTATGGGTATTGGAGAGTCTGTTCTGTTCTTAGAGCTGAACAAATCACTTCAAGAAAATTTAAAGAAAGGTCCAGGAAAACCAGCTTCTTCAGAAGAAGTCGGTGTTCACACAACTGTTGAAGCGCCCGCCCCAACTCCGTTTGACGAAACTCTTCCTGTTGCGGATACGCTAAATGCGGAAGCGCAAGAGCGAGATTTCCTGCGCATTTTGTTGATGTACGGCGAGTATGAAATGCCCATTGAAATAGTGAATGAAGAAGGCAAGCGAGAAGTTATTCATTTATCGGTGGCAGATTATTTAATTGGAAATCTCGAGCACGACTTCATGACGCTTCAGTCTGAAGTTTATTCGAAAATGTTAAAGGAGTATTTGGAATTGGTGAAGGACAATCAGATGCCGAGTCATCACAATTTTACTTCTCATGAGGAAGAGAGTGTTCGAAGTGAGGCGGTAAACGTTTTAACTACGCGTCACCAGATAAGCGAGAATTGGAAAACGAAACACGGCATATTAACGGAATCAGAGGAGTACGTCATAGGAAAGGCCGCGAAAGATTGTTTATTTCGCATGAAAATGCGCCACGTACAAATAGCCGCGAAAGCCATCGAATCTCAATTGGAAGGGGAATCGAACGAAGACGAGGTAATGATTTTATTGGCGGAAAAGAAACGTTTAGATGAGGTGCGAAAGCAATTAGCAGATAATTTTGGAACGGTGGTTTTATAAAAGAAAACATGGAAAAAGCAATGAGATACCCGATGCCAGGTGAGCGTTGGAAACATTACAAAGGAGGGGTTTACGAAATTATTACGCTAGCCAATCACAGCGAAAACCAGGAGGCATTGGTTGTTTATAAATCCATTCCATTTGGATCTGTATACGCCCGTCCGCTTGCTATGTGGGAAGACGAGTGTGAGCTTGGACGCATTAAGTTCAAGCGATTTGAAGTTATTGAATAAGTTGAAAAGTCTATCGTTTGAAGTCAGGGTTTTGAATTAAAAAGCGCTGTATCTTCGACACAAATATTACTCTATGTTTGAACGTAAAGAATTTAAAAAATATGCTACTGGCCACCTAGGTATCAATAGCACAGTGGTGAACGATGTGATCTCTCACATGTATGGTCCAGAGAACATGACAAGAACAGTTATTGAAGAGCGTCACATGCCTTTCCGCGAGGTAGATGTATTCTCTCGTTTGATGGCTGATAGAATTATTTTCTTGGGAACTGAAATCGATGACTACATCGCGAATATTATTCAAGCGCAGTTGTTGTTTTTGGAAAGTACAGATTCTAAGAAAGACATTCAGATTTACATTAACTCTCCAGGAGGAAGTGTATATGCGGGTCTAGGTATCTACGACACCATGCAATACATTAATCCAGATGTTGCAACCATTTGCACAGGCATGGCTGCTTCTATGGGAGCTGTTTTGTTGTGCGCTGGTCAAGCAGGAAAGCGCACAGGATTGAAGCATTCACGCGTTATGATTCACCAACCGTTAGGTGGCGCACGCGGACAAGCTTCAGACATTGAAATCACTGCACGTGAAATTCAAAAGTTGAAGAAAGAGTTGTATGACATTATTGCTACACACAGCGGTAAGACGTACGATCAAGTTTGGGCAGATAGCGATCGCGATTACTGGAT
>JBEIFO010000244.1:0-3903 GCA_040382375.1 Crocinitomicaceae bacterium | reverse complement strand
GCGTTGCCGTAGTTACCAATTCCTTTCACCACACCTTCCAACAACCATTTGGTTTTCGGATTATCTAATTTCCCGAAACGCAATGAATTCAATTGCGCAATCGGACGAGCACCCATGGTGAAGATGTCGCGATTAATTCCACCAACACCGGTAGCTGCACCTTGATAAGGCTCAAGCGCACTTGGGTGGTTATGCGATTCTATTTTGAAGGCGCAGCCCAAGCCGTCGCCAATATCTACTAGACCAGCGTTCTCTTCTCCAGCCTTCACCAACATGTGTGGCCCGTCTTTCGGAAGGGTTTTCAACCACTTGATACTGTTTTTGTAAGAGCAGTGTTCGCTCCACATCACAGAATACACGCACATTTCCGTGAAATTCGGCGTGCGGCCTAAGATGGTTTTGATTTGATCAAATTCTTCGGGACGAAGTCCCATTTCTTGTGCTTGTTCAAGCGTTGCAATTTGCGTAGATGCGTTCGACATGTAGTACGTTTAAAAAACTGACGCGAAGATAACTTATTTCAAGTCGTCTAACTTCATTTTTCCCTCGTCGTTCCAAAGGCTTTCCTCTAGGTCAAGCGCTATTACGCGGGCATAGGGAGTTGGGCCGTTTCCGGAAGTTTTCAACGAAACAAGTCCAGGGTGTGGACTCCAGGAAATCTTACCAATAATTTCGTAGTTCAAACGGGCGTCGTTATCGAGATAAAACGCCGATTTTATTTTTGGAAGAAGGCCTTTCAAATAAACCGTCTCCATTCCATTCGGAACGAAAACGAAGAGTGTATGTCCGTTTGCGCTCACGGTTGTCGGGAACTCGCAGTACTCGCGCGGCAATCCGGCGCGTGTCCCGTAGATCGCAGCCCCGTAGTGGTTCAGCCAGTTGCCCGTCTCTTCTAAGACTTGGTGCACTTCCGGCGGGAAGGTGCCGTCTTCCTTCGGTCCAATGTCGAGCAATAAATTTCCACCCAAAGAAACCACGTCTGTAAGAATGTGAATAATCTGTTCGGGAGTTTTGAAGGCCGTGTCTTGCGGCTGCCAGCCCCAATTTTTGTTTAGCGTAAGGCACAGCTCCCAGGGTTTTTCGTTTCTGTGAATGGGAAAGGAGTTCTCAGGAGTCTCGTAATTCCCACATTCTGGAAGGCGATTGTTAATGAGCACGTTTTTGTTTTTCGCCACAAGGCTGTCGCGAATGGCGAAGGCATTCCAATCTTGCGCCGAATGTTCCCATCCGCCGTCGAACCACCATAAATCTGGATTGTACGCATTGCGCAGTTCCATGATTTGCCCTTCGTTGTATGTTTTGAAAACGTTCCAGCGCTCGGCGTCGTCTGCTATTTTATATCGTGTGCTGTCTTTCAAAAAGCCAGGATAGCACGGATGGCTCCAGTCGATGAGCGAATAATAGATTCCGATTTTTATTTTTTTATGTTGAAGGGAAGCGATCAAAGGAGAATAGACATCGCGCGCAGCTGGAGAGGTTTTCGGAATGCTGTTGATGAAAGGCGTTTTTCTTTTTTGATGTGAAGGGGTGTTCAGGTATGGAATCTTCGTGTCCCAAAGCGCAACCCCGTCGTGATGCTTGGAAGTGACGACGGCGTATTTCGCGCCCGACTGTTCTATTAGGTTCGACCAATCTGTAGGGTTGTAATTTTTTGCAGTGAAGCCCTTGGCTTGGGCCATGTAATCGCTGTGCTGAATTTTCTTGTTGTGAAAAGACCACGACTCATCAATTCCTTTCACTGAATAAATTCCCCAGTGAATGAAAATTCCAAATTTCGCATCTTGAAACCAATTGTCTGTAGTCTGTGCAAATGCTTGTCCTGCTTGAAGTAATGAAAGCAGTGTGAAGATTTTAAATTTCATCTTCAAATATAATCACTCATGGCCACGTCTTCAATTGACTCCAATCGAAATCGTACTCGGGGGTATCGAGTATGCCCATTTCGCTGGCCTTGAACCATGGGGACATTCCAGCGTTGTTCAGATTCTTTAAAATTTCAATGTCTTGTGCGGGCATGAAGCTTTGCGCAAGAAGGAAGACTTTTCCTTCACTTCCTTGGGCCACATCAACAACAATTACCGCATGTCCGGGAGATCCGCCTTTAATGAAGACATCGCCGGCTTCCAGGATCGCAATGTTTTTGGTTTGAAGTTCTTTGGAAAGAGAAAGCGTTCCTGCGTAGGTGAAAATGGTTTTCATGTATTTCATGAAATCGTCGTGCGTTTCAGAAGCGGTGCCTCCGGTTGTCCATCCGTTGCAAGCCGCATTCAATCGCTTCCCTTGTTTCCATTCGGAATATTTCATGTTGAATCCGTTGGTTAGATTGAATGAAATATCATCGAATCTTTTCTCTGCAAACAACCACTCTGCACGCAGTCGCATAATAGCATCGGCGCATTGCTGCAAATCTCTGTTGCCAACCGACATTTCAATTACGGCAGCAGCTACTTTGTTATCTTTTACGTCACCGTTGAAATATTTGGTTAACGTCCCTGCCGGTTTCAACGGAAGGTCCTGCAAATACTTTCCGAAACTCTTTTCAGCATAATTTTTCCTCGAGTATCCATCCGGAACATTAAACCGTGTCGCCACCGTATTCCCTTCCGTATTTTCTTGTGCAACATCTTGCGAAGCATCTTGTGAAACATCTTTCACACCGTGAATCTTGCCTTCGGCATCTTGTGCAACATATTTCACATCGTGAATCTTGTCTTCGGCATCTGTTGTAACACTTGAGCACTGAACAATAGCCGCAAGCAGCAGCGCAGTAGTCCCGAATTTAAAAGCAGTAGCAAGTTTATTCATGCTAATAAAATTTATAATGAAGTGCTTATGGGAACGAGAAATTTTTGGCAATAGTGTGCACTACAGCGAAACAACAATTGCGCAGCATCTTTCGAAGAATCTTGTGAAACATCTTGCGGAGCATCTTACTCCGCAACTAACGAATTAGTAATTATTTACCGGCGCCTCCCATAATTTTAAACAACTCCGACTTCGAGTTAATCTTAAGTTTACGGTAAATTTTCTTCACGTTCATACGAACGGTATCTATGGAAATGGAGTAGCGGTCTGCAATGAGTTTGTAACTGAGTCCATCGAGAATTCCATTCACAATATCTTTTTCGCGTTCTGTTAGTTGCTCGGAAATGTTTTTAGGCTGATTGAAAAACGCAATAACTTGTCGCGCAATTTTCGGAGTCATGTACGCCCCACCGTTTTCAATACTTGCGAAAACTTCCTTGAAGTTCATTTCGAAACTTTGCTTGTCAATGTACCCGGAGGCCCCCAATTGCAATGCTTTGAAGATGGTCTCTGAATCGTCTTTAATTGTATTCATGATAATAGCCGCATTCGGATACAAGCTTAAAATACGGTCAATGGCATCAATGCCATTCATTTCGGGCATAACAATATCGAGCAAATAAATGTCGGCTTCAATTGGATTTTGAAGAAATTCAACGGGGTTGGTGAAGAGATGTTTGCACGTCATGCTTTCAACCTCGTTCACATTCTCTTGCATGAGTCGCGCCAAGTGAATGTCGTCTTCAATAATAATTATTTGCTTCATGCGATTGGAAGTTGAATTTCTGTTGTTAGGCCTGTCTCTCCTTCTTTAACGTAGTGTCGAACAAATCCGTTGTTGCGTTTCGCTCGATTGGTAATGTTTCGAATGCCGTTCCCTTTTTGTGTGCCGAGTAGCGATAAATCGCAAGTTCCGTTGTCCGAAATAATAAGGGTAAGAATCTTGTTTTTAGATTTACATTCAACGGTTATTGAATTAGCTTGTGAATGTTTTAAGCAGTTCGTTACAATTTCATAGACAGACAGTTTTACGTCGCGATAGAGTTCGCGGTTTATTCTGTAATTTTTTTCAAAATCCATTTTGAATTTAAATTGAAT
>JBEIFO010000243.1:0-3925 GCA_040382375.1 Crocinitomicaceae bacterium | reverse complement strand
TAAGGTTTGCGACGAACCTTCTCGGTCAATTGTCCACCTTCTTCATATCCAACATATCCCGGAGGCGCTCCAATCAAACGTGACACAGCGAATTTCTCCATGTACTCACTCATATCAATACGAATGAGCGCGTCGTCAGAATCAAACATGTAACGCGCTAATTCTTTAGCAAGTTGCGTTTTTCCAACTCCAGTTGGACCTAAGAAAATGAACGAACCAATTGGGCGATTTGGATCTTTCAATCCTGCGCGATTGCGCTTAATGGCTGTTACCACTTTCAAAATAGCGTCCTCTTGTCCAATTACCCTTCCTTCAAGTTCCTTGTCCATTTTAGCAAGACGGCCACTTTCGGTCTCTGCTACTTTCTGAACTGGAATACCTGTCATCATGGCCACAACTTCTTCCACGTTTGCAGCGGTTACCTGTGTTCTTTGGGTGCGAGACTCATCTTCCCATTTTTTCTTTGCCTCATCAAGTCTCGTCTCTAATGCTTTTTGTCTATCGCGCAATTGAGCAGCCTCTTCATACTTCGCGCTACGAACCACACGTAATTTTTCTTCTTGAATTCCTTCAATTTCCTTTTCAATCTCTATGATTTCCTGCGGAACTGAAATGTTCTGCAAGTGAACACGAGAACCCACTTCATCCAAAGCATCTATGGCTTTGTCTGGAAGATGACGGTCTGTAATGTATCGAGCCGTTAACTTCACACACGCTTGCAACGCTTCTTCCGTGTAGGTTACGCTGTGGTGAGATTCGTATTTGTCCTTAATGTTATTTAAAATCTGAATCGTTTCTTCAACGGTAGTTGGATCAACAACAACCTTTTGGAAGCGACGCTCTAATGCTCCATCCTTTTCAATGTACTGACGGTATTCATCTAGAGTGGTAGCACCAATGCATTGAATTTCTCCACGTGCTAAAGCTGGTTTGAACATGTTGCTAGCGTCTAGACTTCCGCTTGCACCACCTGCTCCCACAATGGTATGAATTTCATCGATGAAAAGAATGACATCTGGAGATTTTTCCAATTCATTCATCACCGCCTTCATGCGCTCTTCGAATTGTCCGCGGTATTTTGTTCCCGCAACCAAAGAGGCTATGTCTAACGTCACCACGCGCTTGTCGAAAAGAACGCGCGATACTTTTTTCTGAATGATGCGAAGAGCAAGTCCTTCAGCGATTGCTGATTTACCAACCCCCGGTTCGCCTATGAGAATCGGATTGTTTTTCTTTCTTCTTGAAAGGATTTGAGATACGCGTTCGATCTCTTTTTCTCTTCCAACAATAGGATCTAATTTCCCTTCCATCGCGTACTTTGTTAAGTCGCGACCGAAATTATCTAATACCGGAGTTTTGCTTTTTGAATCTCCAGGCTTTTTAACAGTTCCACCTGAACCGCCGGTGAATGGGCGATCTTCTTCATCATCGTCATCTGAACTTGGGAATTCAGCGCGAGGCAAATCTGATTTGCGTACGTTTTCGTCTTCAGCATCTCCTAGCTCGCGGCTCACCGCATTGTAATCTACCCCCATAGGTTCGAGTGTTCTTGTAACCACATTATCAGAGTCTTTTAATATTGTCAGAAGAAGGTGCTCTGTGTTCACCAAGGTCTTCTTGTGCGATTTAGCTTCAATGTAGGAGAGCTTCAACACGCGTTCGGCTTGCTTTACCAAAGAGATGCCTGAGCTTGTAACGGTTGAAGAACCGTAAGAACCTGCGTTGCGGACGGAAGCTTCTACGCTTTTGCGTAAAAACGAAAGGTCAACCCCTAAGCTCTTTAAAACTTTTGTCGCAGTGCAATCTTCTTCACGAAGAATTCCCAATAAAAAATGTTCAATTCCAATGTAGTTGTGTCCCAACCGCAATGCCTCTTCTCTGCTGTATCGCAGCACTTCTTGTACTTGTTCTGAAAACTTAGCGTCCATATCTTTCCTTACCTTAGTTAGTCAATGTCAAATGTATTCCTTAGTTCCGTTCCACTAAACATTATACCATTGAATTTTCCACAGCCATTTTGACATTTGTGAATAACTATAAGCGCCACAAGTGGTCAATTTTCTATCCAATCGGAAGTATTTTCGCGTACCCGTGACAGTTCAATTTTTTAAGCGGGAACAAGCACTATGGAATCAGGAGAAAGAATACTTAAGATAAACATTGAAGATGAAATGAAATCAGCCTACATCGATTACTCGATGTCGGTGATTGTGAGTAGAGCGTTACCAGATGTTCGTGATGGATTGAAACCCGTTCACAGACGTGTGTTATACGGAATGCTTGACTTAGGAATGTTGTCGAACAGACCTTATAAAAAGTCTGCGCGTATTGTCGGTGAGGTTTTAGGTAAGTATCACCCACACGGTGACTCGGCGGTATACGAAACCATGGTGCGTATGGCGCAGCCGTGGTCTTTGCGCTATCCGTTGGTAGACGGACAAGGTAACTTCGGTTCGATGGATGGTGATAACGCGGCAGCCATGCGTTACACGGAAGCACGCTTGCGCAAATTAGCAGAAGAACTTCTTGAAGATTTAGATAAAGATACTGTAGACTGGCAGGCAAACTTCGACGACTCGTTGCAAGAGCCAAAGGTAATGCCTGCGAAAGTTCCAAACTTGTTGTTGAACGGTGTTAGCGGTATCGCTGTGGGTATGGCCACGAACATGGCTCCGCACAATTTGACAGAGGTATGCGACGGTATCGCGGCATACATCGACAACCGTGATATCACGATTGAAGAATTGATGCAACACATCAAGGCTCCCGATTTCCCAACAGGAGGTGTTATTCACGGATTGGAAGGAGTGAAGTCGGCCTACGAAACAGGAAGAGGTCGTGTGGTTATTCGTGCGAAAGCACGCATTGAACAAGTTGCAAATCACGAGTGTATCATTGTTGAACAGGTTCCATACCAGATCAACAAAGCAGACATGGTGAAGCGCACATGGGAATTGGTTGTTGAAGGAAAGATTGATGGCATTGCTGAAATTCGCGATGAGTCAGATAGAAATGGAGTTCGTGTTGTTTATGAATTAAAGCGCGATGCGATTTCAAATGTTGTATTGAACAATCTGTACAAGTATACAGGTCTTCAAACCTCATTTTCAGTAAACAACATTGCTCTGGTTAATGGTCGTCCTGAAGTATTAAACTTGAAAGATATCATTCGTCACTACGTAGAGCACCGCCATGAAGTGGTTACGCGTAGAACGAAATTTGAATTGCGCAAAGCTGAAGAGCGCGCGCACATCTTAGAAGGATATTTAATTGCGTTAGATAACATTGATGCAGTTATTGCATTGATTAGAAAGTCTCAAACGCCAGACGAAGCGAAAGACGGATTAATTCAACAATTCGGATTGTCTGAAATTCAAGCGAAGGCTATTCTTGAAATGCGTCTGCAAAGACTTACCGGATTAGAGCGTGATAAGATTCGTGCAGAGCATGCTGAATTAATGGCGTTGATTACGCGTCTTCGTTCAATCTTGGACAGTGAAGAGTTGCGTATGCAAATCATCAAAGATGAATTAACGCATTTGAAAGAGAAGTTCGGAGACGAGCGTCGTTCAATTATTGAGTTCTCATCTGCTGACTTGAGTATTGAAGATATGATTCCTGATGAGGCTATGGTTGTTACCATTACGCACGCGGGTTACATCAAACGTACAAACCTGAACGAATACCGCACGCAAAGCCGCGGCGGAGTTGGAGCGAAAGGAACATCTGCACGTCAAGAAGATTTTGTAGAACACATCTTCACCGCAACAAACCACGACTACTTGCTCATCTTTACCATGAAGGGAAGATGTTTCTGGATGCGTGTGTTTGAAATTCCGGAAGGAGGAAAGACAGCAAAAGGACGTGCGATTCAAAACATGATTCAAATTGAGCCAGACGATAAAGTTTTGGCTTACATCCCGGT
>JBEIFO010000242.1:0-3964 GCA_040382375.1 Crocinitomicaceae bacterium | reverse complement strand
TGCGGGACTTTTTTTTTGCCCAATGGATTTGCATATTGAAAGATTTCTTACCTTCCCACTCTAAAATTAAACCTGTTAAGATGAAAAAACTTTTTACTCTTTGCGGTGCTATTGGTTTAGCTTTCTCTGCAACGGCGCAAATAACGCCATTGACAGACATTAAAGCGGCCCCTAAAGCTCCTTCAAACACTGAATTGGAACGTTCTGCGCACGCTACTGCAACCACTCCAACTTCAAGCGCAGATCGTGTTGTTGTTTACAGCCAGAACTTTTCTACCGGATTTGGCGATATGACTCACGAAGACAGCAGCCCTGCTGGAACCATTTGGATGGTAGCAAATGCCAGCTCACCTGCTGGAGAATTCTCTATGACATTGCCAGCTTTAGCTTCGCCAACGGCAGCTAACGGTTGGGCTATTTTCGATTGTGATCTATACAACACACCTGTTTCAAACGGTGTTGAAGACGTGACTGGAAGTATGTCAACACCATCAATCAATTGCAGTGCATTGACTTCTGTTATTGTTGAATGGTCACAATACTTCCGCTATTGCTGCTTCTCTGCGTCGCCATTGACTTTAGAAGTTTCAACAGACGGTGGAACAAACTGGACTGTTTTCCCAGCAAACGGAAGCTTCACGCCAAGTGCAAACTCTCTTTCTGCTAACCCATTGAACACTCGCGTTGATATTTCTTGCGCTGCCGCAGGACAATCAAATGTATTGGTTCGTTGGGGGTATAACACAGCTGCAGCTGCAGGTTATAGCCACTACTTCTGGGGAATCGATGATATTCAAATCTTTGACAACTCTTCTGTGAATGACTTGGAAATTCTTCAAGTAACAAACGGAGATGTTTTCGGAATTTGGGAATACCGTGTTACTCCATTCGAGCAACGCACATACGCTGCAGACGGAGGTCTTCTAGTTGGTGTAATTTACCGCAACAACGGAAGCGCAGATCAAACAAATACTTCTATCAACGTTGACATTCTTGACGGTGCAGGAGCAGTTGTTGGAAACGCTGTTTCTTCTCCTTTCACTATGGAAGCGTTCGGTAACACGCCTGAGTGTCCTTCATTCCTTAACGACACTTTGTACATTCAAACAGGTTGGGAGCCAAGTGCTATCGGAACATATACTGTGCGCGCAAGCATTCTTAGCTTAGATGCTTCAGATGAGACTACTGCGAACAACGCTATGGACAAAATCATTGTTTACTCTACAGATGAGTATGGTCATGAAGATGAGGCAGCTCTTGACATTGAATTAACTCCACGCGCTAGCGATACTAGCCCTGGTGAGTTTGATCCAACCGGATACGGTGCATTCTTCACTTGTCCAAATGCAGGTTCATTGGCTTACGGATTAACAGTAGTATTCGGACCAACGTCTAATGCTGGCGTTGATTACACTGCTGTATTGTTCGAAGGAAGTCCTAACGACGCTGCTGTTCTTGCTTCTCAAGATTATGTTTTGAATGCAGGATGGATCGACAACGGATACCAATATTTCCCATTCGACGCTCCGGTAGATCTTCTACCTGGTACTGTTTACTTCAACGGTGTGTTGAACGAAAACACAAGTGCATTGGAATTAACTGTTGCTGCAGAAGACAACAGCGACACTGACAATTCAACTTCTGTATATGAAATGGCTGGTGACGGTACATTCGTATGGTTCGGAAGTCAAAGCTTCTCTCCAGCTGTTCGCTTGATTTTATCTGAGCGTGTTACTGTAGACGAGATCAACTCTGACAACCTGACTTTCTTCCAATTCGCTCCAAACCCAGCAGTAACTTCAACTCGCGTTAATTTCGAGTTAACTTCTGCTGCGAACGTTGCTTACGAAGTACGTGACATCACTGGAAAATTAATCGAGTTCAAAAACTTAGGTAAATACACTCCAGGAATGAACAACTTCGAATTGAACGTTGCTGGCTTGAACGCTGGAAACTATGAAGTTTCTTTGGTAATTGGTGGAGCAAGAATGTTCACTAAAACACTTTCAGTTAAGAAATAATATTTTCTTATTGAAATGAAAGGCCACCTTCGGGTGGCCTTTTTTTATTCGTATCGAAGAGCATCTATCGGATCTAGCTTCGATGCTTTCTTCGCCGGATAATATCCGGAAGCCACTGAAACTATAAATGAAATCGTCGCTCCCAATAGCAGCCAAAGCCACGGAATGGTGAATCCAACACCAATGACCAGCGACACAACATTTCCCACCAAGACTCCTAAAACAATTCCTATTACTCCTCCAATTTGACCAATAACAACAGCTTCAATTAAAAACTGCTGACGAATAATTTTCGAACTTGCCCCAATCGACTTGCGCACACCTATTTCACGAGTTCTCTCGGTAACAGAGACAAGCATAATATTCATAAGACCAATTCCAGCGCTAATGAGCGTAATTATTCCAATACAAATTCCACCCAACGTAATACCGGAAATCAAACCCATAAGCTTTTCTACAAGCCCATTACTCATGTTCACTTCAAATGTATTGTCCTCACCCGGACCGTCGGCGCGCGCGACACGCATGGCCTCTACCGCACTCTCCGTTGCAGATTCAAGTTGTTTCGCAGATTTCACAGCAATGCTAATTTGATATTCTGAATTCTCATCGCCAAAAGTCTTTCGAACGTTCGTCAAAGGAATCAAACACTGATTGTCTCCTGCGAATCCGAATGTATTTCCCTTCTCTTTCAAAACTCCAACAATCACATAAGACCTTCCACTCACATCAACCGTTTGGCCAATAGGAGAAACGCCTCCTTTGAACAATTCTTTCGCTATATCAGCTCCGCAGACCATTACGCCTGCCCCATCGTTCAACTCGAAAGAAGAAAAATTACGACCATCGCTTAACACGTATGAAGAAAGCTCGAAGTAATTGGCATCGCACCCCAAGACAGAGACATTCGGATTGGTTTTCAAAGCGCCTTTTGAAACCGTGGCAGTGGCAGAAGCAAAGACACTCAGGGAAACAACAGCATCTTCCTTAAATAACTCTTGAAACTTACGCGCTTCGTCGTAGGAGATCACTTCAACTTGCTTGCTGCTTTGACCTCGGCGCATACCCTGACGTGCATTATTTCCAGAACGAATAGAAAATGTGTTTGAACCTAATCTAGAAAACTCTTCACTTAATTTGCGTTCAATGCACTTCACGGCGGTAATCATTCCAACCAAAGCGGTAATGCCAATTGCAATAATCGAGACGGTTAATGTGGCCCGAAGCTTCTGACTTCGAACCGATCCTATGGCAGTTCTTAAATTTTCTTTGAAAGATGTCGATAAAACGCGAAGCATAAAACAAAAGTAGGGTTGTAATTCCCTCGATTCCTAACTATTTTTGCAACGTAAAAATCTACATATAATGAGTCAAGTATTCGACCTAGACATGATTAAAAACCACTACAGCAGACTTGCTGAACGTGTGGAAAACGCAAGAAAAGTTGTTGGAAAGCCATTAACCCTAAGCGAGAAAATTCTTTACTCACATCTTTGGGAAGGCTCAACTGACGTGGCTTTCGGCCGTGGAAATTCATATGTAGATTTCGCTCCAGACCGCGTAGCCATGCAAGATGCTACTGCGCAGATGGCGCTGTTGCAATTCATGCAAGCAGGAAGAAAAAAAGTAGCGGTTCCTTCAACTGTCCACTGTGACCATTTGATTCAAGCGCGCGTGGGTTCTACCACTGACTTGAGCGATTCATTAATCAAAAACAACGAAGTATTCAATTTCCTTTCAACCATTTCAACCAAATATGGCATTGGTTTTTGGAAACCAGGTGCGGGCATCATTCACCAAGTTGTACTTGAGAACTATGCATTTCCAGGTGGATTAATGATTGGAACCGATTCTCATACAGTGAATGCTGGTGGTCTTGGTATGATTGCCATTGGTGTGGGTGGTGCAGATGCCATGGACGTTATGGCTGGAATGGCTTGGGA
>JBEIFO010000241.1:0-3978 GCA_040382375.1 Crocinitomicaceae bacterium | reverse complement strand
TGAATCGCAAAGTCGCGTTGTGGTCTCAGTTGTGGAAGACGACGAGGACAAATTCTTAGATTTCGTTGCTGAAATGAATATACCGTGCTTACTCTTAGGTCACGTTACCAAAGGAAGATGTACAGAAGACGAACAAAATTTTGGAATGATTTCAGATTATAAATAACTTTACGACAATGCAATTGGAAAAGAAATGTCAAATTAATTTTCAATTCAAAGCGCTAAGAATAAACCTTAACTTTAAATTATGTCGTTTGTAAAGTTCATAAAATCGAAATACGGTAGAAGGAACATTGCTCTAATTATTGGAGCAAATGTTTTGTTATTTCTAGTTGTTATTTTCGTTTTAAAAATTTACACGCGTCACGATGAAGCCATTCTTATTCCAGACTTAAAAGGAAAATCAGACGCAGAAGCTAGAGCTATCTTGGAAGACATGGGCTTAGAAATGGTTGTCACCGACAGTTTGTTTTTGCCTGAAGCTGCGCCTGGAACCGTTCGCGATCAGAATCCGAAAGCGGGAAGCGCCGTTAAAGGTGGTCGAATAATCTTTATTAGCATCTTCAAGAAAACTCCCCCAATGGTGCCTATCAATGTTAAAGAGGGGGATCACGTTCAAATTGCTTCTTTGCGATTATCGAATAAAGGAATCAAATTTCAAGTTCAATACGCACCGAACAACAGTATGATTGGGGTGGTGATGAAAATTGAACACAACGGCAGGGAGTTAAAATTCGGTGAGTTATTGGAACACGGACAGACGGTGGTACTAACCGTTGGAGAGGGCATAAAAACGACCGTTGCGGTTCCTAATTTATTCGGAATGTCATACAACGATGTTATGAATTTATTAACTAGCTTAAACCTCTCAGGCCAAGGATTTTTCGAACCTGCAGCGTTTACGTTGGAAGACTCCGCCGCTTACCATGTCTGCCGCCAGGACCCAAAATTCTCTTCTGAAGCTATGCCGCTTGCCGCAGGAAGATTTGTTGATTTCTGGTTAAGCAAAGAACCTTGCACAATAGATACGATCATCAATCCGTTTGCGACAGAACCAGACCTATTCGTACCCTGATGAAAAAACTGTTTTTATTCGCTCTTTCTTTTGCATTCTTGTCGAGCTATTCGCAAGAAACGGAGACCGTTATTCGATTCGACGCACAGCGCAATCTTCAATCTAAAAAAGAATTTCGTTGGAAACAACAGGGCGAAAATCGCGGAGGAACCGCTAGCTTAACGCTTCCATTTTTCGATGATTTTTCGAGATACTCGTTACCTACCAACGACCCAACGGTATTAACCACTTGGCAGCGTTGGACAGATACGACGGCCTTTATTAATTCCGGATTTCCTATTGCTCCGCCAACGATTGGGGTAGCTACTTTAGATGGTTTGCGCGCAGACGGTTATCCATACAATTTCGCAGATGAATTTTCTTATGGAAGTGCAGACACCTTAACCTCTTTGCCCGTTGACCTCTCTGGATTAACAGCGGTAGATCAAGTGTTTCTATCTTTCTTTTATCAAGGAGGCGGACTCGGTAATTCTCCAGATGCAGGTGATAGTTTAATTGTTGAATTTTATTCACCTTTCGGCGCAGGCCAATGGACGCAGGTTTGGACCAGTCCAGATGTTTTTCCAACAGACGCCTTCGATCAAATTTTTATTGCGGTTGACGCTCCAGAATATTTGCTCGATGGATTTCAATTTAGATTTAGAAATTATGGAACACTAAGCGGGGCTTTCGATCATTGGCACATCGACTATGTGCAACTCGATGCTGGTGTAGATTCAAGCAATGTCATCTTCGATGAAGTAAGCATGCAATACCCTCTTCGTTCCTTGTTAAATGAATACACCGCCATGCCTTTAACGCACTTCGCTGCGAATGCTGCAAGCAATATGGCTTCTAGCATTGCTGTGCAAGAGCGCAATCTAGGAAACGACGAGAATATTGTCACCAACTACAGCGTTACCAAGCAAGATGGAACATCACAAGTTTTCAATGCCGTTGATTTCAACACTGCATTAAACGCCAACTCCTCCTTCACCCGAACCATTGGATTGAATGGATTTACCTATAACGTAACTCCTGACGACACCTGCTCTTATTTCGATGTGAAGACGTATATAAATCCTACAGATGCACGTTTGCAAAACGACACTGCAACCCTGCGCCAGTATTTTTATAACTACTACGCCTACGACGACGGCACAGCAGAGCGAGGCTATTCCAATTCTGCAGCGGGCGGAATGATTGCTATGAAGTTCCGCGCTGAAGTTGCGGACTCACTTTTAGGACTGTTTGTGTATTGGCTTCCAACGGGGGTAAATGTCACAGCTGAAACATTCTTGCTTCGCGCTTGGGCCGATGGAGGCACAGCACCTGGATCAGAACTTGGTGAAAACTTCAATTATAATCATCCGGCTTTTTATACTCATGGCGAGAATTATTTCTCTTATTACTCATACGACAATCCCATTGCCGTTACTGGAAATTTCTACGTGGGTTGGGTTCAAAGTGGTAGTGTTGGACTTCCTGTTGGAAACGATAAGAGTGGAACCATTAACGCAACCAAAGTGTTTTACAACAACGGATTCCAGCAACCGTGGCAGCAATCAAGCATCAACGGTGCGCTTATGATTCGTCCGGTTTTTAAATCAGGAAAATCCTCCGTTTGGAATACGGTTGGTGAATTACAAACGATTTCACCTTCCATCTATCCGAACCCGTTCAGTGAGAACTTTACCGTTCAAGGTTTGAATGAAAATTCAACGTACACGATCTCGGTTATTTCATCTACAGGACAGTTGATTTCATCTTCCATTCAATCACATGTCACACGTGTTGAAATGGAGAACAGCAATTTGTCTAACGGAATTTATTTCATTCAAATCACAAACAATTCAACGCAAGAAATCATTCGCTTAAAAGCAATGAAACAATAAGATGGAAGAAAACGAAATTCTAGAGGAACAGGAGGAAGGATTTTTCGAGCATCATCGAATTGTATCAGACAAAGGTCAAAAGCTCATGCGCTTAGATAAGTTCTTGGTAGATCGCCTGGAACGCACTTCGCGCAATCGTATTCAAAATGCAGCAGAAGACGGTTATGTTAAAGTGAATGGTATTCCTGTAAAAAGCAGTTACAAGGTTAAGCCGCTCGACGTTATAACCATTGAAATGCCCTATCCCGTGCGGGATATGGAGCTTATTGCTGAGGACATACCCATTGAAATTGTATACGAAGACGACGCCTTGGTTATTCTGATGAAGCCTAAAAACATGGTTGTTCATCCAGGCTTCGGAAATTTCTCGGGTACCTTGCTCAACGCCATGCTCTTTCATTTCCAGAACCTGCCTATGAACCCCGATGCACGTCCGGGTTTGGTTCACAGACTCGACAAGAACACAACGGGACTTATGGTTATAGCGAAGACCGAAGAGGCGCTTACGCATTTGGGTAAGCAGTTTTTCGACCGAACACTTGACCGCCGATATGTTGCGCTCGTTTGGGGCGATGTGAAGGAAGACGGAACGGTGATTGGAAATACAGGACGAAGTTTAAAAGACAGAAAAGTGTTCACGGTATTTCCGGAAGGTGACCATGGAAAGCACGCAGTTACGCATTACAAAGTTCTGAAGCGCTATGGCTACGTGACATTGGTAGAGTGTAAGTTGGAAACCGGAAGAACGCATCAAATACGCGTTCACATGAAGCACATTGGTCATACCCTCTTCGGAGATTTCGAATACGGTGGCGATCGAGTGTTGAAAGGAACTACGTTCACGAAGTACAAGCAGTTCGTGCAAAACTGTTTAGATTTATTGCCAAGACAAGCCCTTCACGCAAGAACGCTTTCCTTCACGCACCCCACTACTGGCGAATGGATGAGCTTCGAAAGTGAACTTCCTGCAGATATGCAGGCCGTGCTAAACAAATGGGAAACCTATTCTGAAAATAGTATGAAGGGATA
>JBEIFO010000240.1:0-3986 GCA_040382375.1 Crocinitomicaceae bacterium | reverse complement strand
GCTTCTAAACTTTTTACTAAACCAAAACCAAGAATAATTTCTTTGCCATGCAAGACACACGTTGCATCGCTTTCCCAAATGCAGGGCGCAGAAATTTTCGCGCCGTGCTTCATGGCTTCTAACACATAAATTTCTGTGTCGTAAAATCCACCGAAATGATTCAGCGTAGCCGTCATGTATTCAATGGGGTAGTAGGCCTTCAGAAACAAGCTCTGATAACTTTCAACGGCATAGCTCGCGCTGTGCCCTTTCGCAAAGGCATATCCCGCGAAGCTTTCCACCTGTCTCCAAATTTCTGCAACGTCGCTGAATGCATTTCCTTTCGAAATTGCTTTTTCGAAAAACGATTCTTTGGTTCGTTCGAACTCTTCTCTTCCACGAAACTTCCCACTCATTCCTCTGCGCAACACATCGGCTTCAGCCAAGGTGAGTCCGCCGAAGTAGTGTCCAACTTTAATCACGTCTTCCTGATAAACCATGACGCCGTATGTCTCGGGCATAATTGCGAGCAGCTGCGGATGTGCGCGTTCGCGCGCCTTAGGATCGCGATGACGATGAATGAATTCTTTCATCATTCCGCTGCTGCTCACACCCGGACGAATGACTGAACTTGCTGCGACCAATCCCAAGTAATCGTCTACTTGAAGTTTCGTGAGCAGCATACGCATAGCAGGAGACTCTACATAGAAGCACCCTATGGCTTTCGCGTTACGAAGTAAATCTTTGATACGCTCGTCTTGCTTGAGTGGAGCAACTTGGTGTAAATCGATTTCGCGAAGCGGATATCTTTCTTTCACTAACTGGACAGCTTCTTTGATTTTCGCTAATCCGCGTTGTGAAAGAATATCGAATTTGTGAAGTCCAATATCTTCCGCCACAACCATGTCGAACATAACGGTCGGGTGTCCTTTCGGTGGAAGAAAAGTTGCGGTGTAATTGTGAATGGGTTCATTCGAAATGAGAATTCCACACGAATGAATACTTAAGCTATTCGGAAAATCTTGCAGGAAAGAAGCGTAACGCATGACGTTCTGCTGGTTCTTATCGAGCGCATTCGGATTAAATTTCCCTCCACTAAGTAATTCAATTTCTTCAACCGGAAGTCCGAATACCTTTCCCAATTCACGAACGACTGCCTTGTATTGAAAGGTGTTGTATGCACCGAGTAGCGCAACATTTTGAAACCTTTTGAAAATATATTCAGTAATTTCCTCTCTGTCGGTCCACGAAAAATCAATATCGAAATCCGGAGGATTTTGTCGGTATAAATTAATGAACCGTTCGAAATACAAATCCAGTTCAATGGGGTCTACATCTGTAATGCGAAGCAGATATGCAATGATACTATTCGCTCCGCTTCCACGTCCTACGTAATAGTATCCGCGATCTCTTGCGAATTGTGTAATGTCCCAGTTTATTAAAAAGTATGAAACGAAATTTTTCTGTTCAATAATTTCGAGTTCTTTTTGAATACGTTCTTCAATAACCGAATGATTGTTCGGTGCGTTTCCGTAACGATAAGCAAGACCTTCCTGTGTGAGCTGACGAAGCAGACTCATATCTTCTTCAAGACTTCCAGTAAATGTGTTTTGATTTTTAGAAACGGAGTGATTCACCACTTCGTCCCAAGACCACTGTTGTACGAAAGTCCTTGATTTATCAATCAAACCAGGCGCCCCCTCGAATGCAGCGTGAAGTTCTTTTTCCGAAAGAAAAACATCTTTCCGCTTTCCTTGATCTGTAGGTTGAAGTCTGCTCAGTAGTATATTGTTCTCTATGCATCGCAACAATTGATGCATGTTGAAGTGCCGCTGCGATTGAAAAGTTGAAGTTTGAAAGGCGAGCACTTTTTCGCGTTGCGATTTCCATTCGCTTCGTTCGAAGATGGGAAGATCGGCAGAAGTCACGCCGAGGAATTCGTGTTCATTCAATTTGAATGATTTTTTTTTGAAGTTTTCGAAGGGATAAATCGTTACGCAATGTTTCCATTGAGGAGCTCGTGTTTCGAATTCTTTTTTCTCATGAAGATGTTCTGAAAGGAACGTAGCGAGTTCATTCACTCCGGCGGTGTTTTTCGCATAAGCCACATACACTTGCTGAGCATTGTTTCGGAAGTCGATTCCCCAGAGTGGGCGAATGTTATTTTTTTTCGAAAGTCGAAGAAAGTCGTGGAGCGTTGTTGTTGAATTTATTTCGGTGAGAGAAACAAATTCCGATTCATTTTTCACAGCGAATTCAATGAGGTTTTCTACGGTAAGAATTCCGTAGCGCAAACTGTAATACGAATGTGAGTTGAGCACGGTTAATCGAAAAGGGTAGGACCTTCGTTTGCTCTTCGTTTTTTCGCACGGGATTCACCCATTCCAAACAGTTCAATGTGCTGATGAAGAATGAAGGATGTTTCGGGAAGGAGGGCATCGCCTGTAGGTTTCAGCAGATCACTTCCTTCGGCTTGTATGCTTTTTATATCTGTGCTTACCGGATAAGCATTCAATTCAAGATCAACAACGGGTTGAAGAATTGAAGTAATGTCGGCAAGGTGCGCGTGCGGATCTAGCCACAATTCTTCTTGTTGTTTGGAAAGAATAAGCGGACAACGTGGGTGTCCGATTTGCATTAGCACTCCGGGAGGTGCGGCAGTTGTGACTATTGCGTAGGAATGCATGGTTTGTTGAGTGGAAGCATTTTCCCATTCATCGTAAACTCCAGCAAACGCAAAAGGCATTCTTCCTGTTGAAAGAAATACGCAATGGGGAAATGACAGACCGCCACGCTCAGGACCTTCATAAAAGGCATCGGCAATCACCAAGCATCGTTTTCTTCGAATGGGAATTCGGAAGAACGGTTTCTCTAGAATGCCCTTCGAACCGGAAAAAAAGAATGAGTTGTCTTTGTTGTGATCGCCTTCGGCACGAGCGTTCAAAACATACTTCGGCTTATCGGCCCAAGCAGGTGTAAATCCGAATGTTGAATGTTGAATTTCAGATTTGTTTTCTTGGGTAATAATAAGCCCTTGCTTTCCAGCACCGATATTGGCTTGGGGTTTAAACACAACTCCTTTACCTATTTCAGCACGAAAGGCTTTTTGAATTTCTTCAATTTTAGAAACTACGGCGTAACGTCCACACATGGTGCAAAATTGAGAAGTTAGTTTGTAGTGAATTTACGAAACAAACTCGGAAAGTACTTCCTCAATAAATTTTTTCGCGGCTGGAATATTCTCGACGTGTCCCATGTGTCCGATTTCAGGCACAATGGTGATTTTTGCTGAAGGAAGAAGAGTCCATTCGGTTTCCATTTTTTCTAAAGAAAGCACCTTGTCATTGGCTCCTGCGAAATAGTGAATAGGGAAATTTACTGATTGAAGAAATGAAATGGAAGACGCTCGTTCACGCATAGCGCGAAGACTTTGCACAGTGCTTTCGGCCGACATGCCTTCAATCTTTTCGAGTTGCTCGTTAATGGCAATTCTGTGCGCATCTGCATTGTGAAACAAGCCGTCTATAAGATTGGCTGCATACAACGCTTTGTGTTTTTCAGCGGCTGCAATAGCACGCAGTCGATCTTGTTTTTTCAACGCGCTATCTGCGTCTGCGGTTGAATGAAAAAAGGCGAGCGCTTTCGTTTTATTTGGAAATGTTTTCGCCAAATGCGCTGCCACGTATCCGCCCATGGAATGGCCAATCCAGATGAATTCATCTGATTCTTGCAAATCTATTTGTTGAAGAATGTGTTCCGCGAAATCTTCTATTGAGTCAGTTGGAAGAGAATCGTTGTTCCCATGTCCCGCCAATTGAGGTGTATAAAAAGAAAATGTGGAAGGGAGTAATTCCTTCCACATTTCATTATTTCCTAAAAAGCCATGAATGGCAATTATTTTTATCATTGAACGCGTTCCCAAGTTTGTGTGCGATAAACAAATCCCCAGTACCCACGTACTTCCAATCTGTTTGCATCGCCCGCTTTCAACCACATTTCACAACGAT
>JBEIFO010000239.1:0-3997 GCA_040382375.1 Crocinitomicaceae bacterium | reverse complement strand
TGCAATCAAAAACCCAAGTTGATGCACTAACAAAACAAATTCTTGCCATTCAAGCGCAAATAGAACTTACAAAAGTAAAAGCTCCAATTAACGGGGTTGTCGATCATGTAGGTGCTCGAGTGGGTCAATTTGCTACTGCGCAAAATCCTGATCCTTGCTTTAGAATTGTGAATCTTAGTTCACTAAAAGTAAAATCGGAAGTAGCTGAATCGTATGCGAACAAAGTGAAGAAAGGAAATAAGGTTGTTCTATTCTTCCCCGACGTAAACATAGAGGTAGATGGAAGTATTTCTTTCACGGCGAAATTCATTAGCCCTATGACCCGCACCTTCACGGCTGAAGCAGTTTTAACAGGTTCAAACGAATTGCTTCGCCCGAATATGGTTAGCATTATGAAGATTGTAGATTATGAGAATGCAGCAGCAATATTGGCTCCGTTGAACATTATTCAAAATGAAAATAATTTGCAATATGTGTATGTTGCAGTAAATGAAAACGGGGTGCTTACGGCTCGCAGAAGAGCAGTGACTATCGGACAGGTGTATGCCGGAAACGCTGAAGTGACAGGCGGTCTGAGTGTTGGCGATAAACTAATTACCACGGGTTACGCAGAGTTGACAGAGGGAATGGCCATTGAATTATAAGAAGCCGAATCATGCTAGAAAAATTTAAAGAGTTCAAACCCACCAGTTGGGCCATTGACAACAAGACCACCATTTATTTGCTAACGATATTCATAACGTTAGCGGGTATTCTTGCGTACAGAAGCATTCCGAAGGAACAGTTTCCAGATATTGTTATTCCAACAATATATGTGAGTACTGTTTATCCGGGCGCAGCTCCGAAAGACGTGGAGAATTTGGTTTCCAAAAACATTGAAAAACAAATCAAGTCTATCGCAGGTGTTAAGAAAGTAACCAGCACGAGCATTCAGGATTTCTCAAGTGTGGTGGTTGAATTCAACACGAATGTAGATGTGCCTGTTGCAAAACAAAAGGTGAAAGACGCCGTAGACAGAGCGAAGAAAGATCTTCCACAAGACCTTCCTGCCGATCCGAATGTTATGGAAGTTGAGTTTTCGGAAATGCCTATTTTGTTCGTGAACATTGCAGGTAATTACAGCCTCGATGAATTAAAAAAATATGCAGAAGAACTTCAAGATAAAATTGAAGGGTTGAAGGAAATCACGCGTGTTGACATCGTTGGAGCTTTGGAGCGTGAGATTCAGGTGAACGTAGACATGTACAAAGCCGCTGCTGCGAAAATTAGCATTGGCGACATTGAACGCACGCTGAACTACGAAAACTTAACCATCAGCGGTGGTAGCGTTGAACTCGATGACATGAAACGTTCACTGAGCGTGAGTGGTGAGTTTAAGGATATTGAAGAAATTAAAAATTCTGTAATCTCTGGACAGACAGGTGCGCACTTGTATTTGAAGGACATTGCAGAAGTGGTAGACGCGCACAAGACGCAAGAGAGCTACGGTAGATTGAATCACAAAAACGTGATTACGTTAAACGTAATTAAGCGCGGTGGTGAGAATTTGATTAATGCGTCCGATGAAATTCAGGAAATTATTGCCGAAATGAAGGCAAACAAATTACCGCAAGATTTAGAAGTTGTTGTTACAGGAGATCAGAGTAGAACAACCCGAATTACGCTGCACGATTTGATTAACACCATCATCATCGGATTCATTTTAGTTACGATTATTTTGATGTTTTTCATGGGAGCAACGAATGCGATTTTCGTTGGACTTTCTGTTCCGCTTTCGATGTTCATTGCGTTCTTGTTGTTGCCCGGTTTGGACTTCACTATGAACATGATTGTATTGTTCGCGTTCTTGTTGGGATTGGGTATTGTGGTGGATGATGCGATTGTTGTGGTTGAAAACACACATCGTATTTACGACAATGGAAAGGTTCCTATTAAGATAGCAGCGAAGAAAGCGGCCGGAGAAATTTTCCTTCCCGTCTTATCTGGAACTGCAACTACGCTTGCACCGTTCGTCCCGCTTGCGTTTTGGGATGGTGTGATTGGAAAGTTCATGGGATACCTTCCCATTACATTAATCATTACGCTTTCAGCGTCGTTGATTGTTGCGTACATCATTAGCCCGGTTTTCGCAGTAGACTTCATGAAGCCTCACAAAGAAAACAAGGGAGTGAACATCAAGAAATTGGGAATCACTTCAGTCATTTTCATTGTTGTTGGAATTCTATTTTATACAGCTGGAAATGTGGGTATGGGGAATTTCACCATCTTCATGTTGCTGATTTATATCTTTTATCGTTTCATATTGAAGCGCATGATCGAAGGCTTCCAACACAAGACTTGGCCGAGTGTTCAGACGGTGTATGCGAAGTTCTTGGTGTGGGCATTGGCACGACCAAAGACTATTTTATTGAGCACGTTGGCTTTGTTAATTTTATCGTTTATGGTTACCGGATTGCGTAAACCGGAAGTCGTTTTCTTCCCGAAGGGAGATCCGAATTTCGTTTATGTGTATGCGAGTTTACCGGTGGGAACAAAGCCCGAAGCAACCGATAGCGTTGCGAAAATTATTGAGCAGCGCGTGTACAGCGTCTTGGGTGAAAACAATCCGATTGTTGAATCTGTCATCACAAACGTAGCCATTGGTGCGAACGAATCTCGAGATGATCGTGCGCCATACTCGCACAAAGCGAAAGTGGGTGTTGGGTTTGTTGAATTCTCTAAGCGTGGTGGACAAAGCACGTTGGATTATTTGGAGAAAATTCGAACTGCTGTTCAAGGAATACCAGGGGTTGAAATTTCGGTGGACCAAGAGCAAAGCGGACCGCCTACAGCGAAGCCCATTAGCGTTGAGATTACCGGAGAGAATTTCGAAGACTTAATTACCGCGAGTGTGAATCTAAAGAATTATTTAGATGCGCAGCAGATTCCAGGTGTTGAAGAATTGAAGAGCGATTTGCAACGCAACAAACCAGAGATTGTAATTGACATTGATCGCGAGCGCTTGAATCGCGAAGGATTGTCGTTGGCACAAGTAGGTATGGAGTTTCGCAAATCGATATTTGGTATCGACAACCCTTCTAATTTCCGAGATGAAGAAGATGAATATCCGATTCAAATTCGTTTGAAGGAAGATCAGCGTAACAACTTGGAGGAAGTGCGAAACATGGTTATCACCTTCCGCGACATGAATATGATGGGAATGGTTCGCCAAGTGCCAATCTCGGCCTTTGCAGATGTGCGCTACAGCAGCACTTACGCGGGTATTCGCAGAAAAGACCAAAAACGCATTGTTACCTTGGGTTCAAATGTTCTTACAGGTTTCAATCCAAATCAAGTCGTTGCGGCCATTGAACAAAAAGTTGCCGAGTTCGATAATTTACCGAAAGGAGTAACGGTAAAAATGGGCGGAGAGAAAGAACAGCAAGAAGAGACCGCAAGTTTCTTAGGAATGGCGGGATTGATTGCGATTGGTTTGATAGTCTTGATTTTGATTACTCAATTCAATTCAATTGGAAGAACGTTGATTATTCTTTCTGAAATTATTTTCAGTGTCATTGGCGTATTACTTGGATTGGCCATTTTCGACATGTCTATCAGTATTGTCATGACAGGTGTTGGAATTGTAGCACTCGCGGGTATTGTAGTCCGCAACGGAATCTTGTTGGTTGAATTCACCGACATCTTGCGTGAACGCGGAAGCAATTTGCACGATGCCATTGTTGAAGCGGGTAGAGTGCGTATGACGCCGGTATTGCTTACGGCAACCGCAACCATTCTAGGCATGATACCGTTGGCAATAGGATTCAACATTGACTTCGTTACCATGTTCACGGAATTGGATCCTAAGATTTATTTCGGAGGCGACAGTGTAGCGTTCTGGGGACCATTGGCATGGACAATAGTATTCGGATTAAGTTTCGCAACATTCATCACATTAATAGTAGTTCCTGTCATGTATCAAATGAGCGAAAACACGAAATCGCGCATGAAGAGAATT
>JBEIFO010000238.1:0-4017 GCA_040382375.1 Crocinitomicaceae bacterium | reverse complement strand
CACGTTATTCTTTCCGCCCGAAAATTGGATTTACCTATTCCGATTTAGTTGGATCATTCCCCGAAGACATTGAACTGCTTCTCGATTCTATAAACAAGGATTACTCTATTATTCAGGGAAATACGTTTATCGTAGGTGACGGGCTTGGCGCATATCTTGCTCTGAATGGCAGTACATCATTTACGGGAGTTGTGACCAACAGACTTGATTTTCCTGGAAAAACCTTCGGTCAAGATTTAACGGCGGCGCGACTTTTTGGTGAAGACGCTCAATCTAAATGGACAACTCTGGACCAAATAACATTGCCTGAAAAAGTTAACTATTTATGTTATCAATCCGTAAAGTCTAACCTCGAAGTTCGACTAACAAATTCGGTAAAGCAGAATAAAATCAGGTGGACAGAGCACCTTTCTGAACGAAATAGCTCCATAAATATCACCTCCAACGAGCTGAAAGAAATTGCATTGTGGATGCAACATTTGTCACTAATTGAAACCAAGGTGTTCGAAGACAAACCAAAAGTTGAAGTGAAAAAGAAATGAAGTACTCCATAGAGGCGAAAGACAAGTTATCAAAGGCACGAGCGGGGACGCTAGAAACGCCGCATGGAAAAATTCAAACTCCCATTTTCATGCCCGTTGGAACCATTGGTTCCGTAAAGGCAGTAACTCAGCAGGACTTAAAGACTGATGTGAGAGCGCAAATTATTTTGGGAAATACCTACCATCTTTATTTACGTCCCGGCACACAAATATTAGAGCAAGCAGGTGGGCTTCATCAATTCATGAATTGGGATCGCCCTATTCTTACTGACAGTGGCGGTTATCAAGTATACAGTTTATCGAAGAACAGAAAAATCAATCCGGAAGGAGTTGTATTTAAGTCGCACATCGATGGCTCGAAACACACGTTCACTCCTGAAAATGTGATGGATATTCAGCGCAGTATTGGCGCCGATATTATTATGGCCTTCGATGAGTGTCCTCCTTATCCCTGCGATAAAACCTATGCGCGCGAATCGCTTCACATTACCAATCAATGGCTAGATCGTTGTTTCAAAAGACTTGATGAAACCACGCCGTTGTATGGTCACGAGCAAGCATTGTTTCCAATTGTCCAAGGAAGTGTATTCCCTGACCTTCGAAAAGAAAGTGCTGAATACATTGCAAACAAGGGAGCATTTGGAAATGCTATTGGCGGATTGAGTGTTGGAGAACCGCACGAGATGATGTATGAAATGACTGATCTAGTTTGCTCCATTCTTCCTGCCGACAAACCCCGTTATTTAATGGGTGTTGGAACACCAGCAAACATTTTAGAGTGCATTGCGCTTGGAGTTGACATGTTCGATTGCGTAATGCCTACGCGCAATGCACGCAATGGAATGTTGTTTACTTGGAACGGCACCATGAACATGAAAAACAAAAAGTGGGAAAACGATTTTTCTCCACTTGATGAATCAGGCGATAGTTATGTAGATTCCTATTACACGAAAGCATACGTCAGACATTTATTCGCTGCAAATGAAATCTTAGCACTTCAAATTGCATCGGTGCACAACCTTAATTTTTATTTACGTTTGGTTGAAACAGCCCGTGAAAAAATTATTGAGGGTACATTCGCAGCTTGGAAAGATGAAACCGTGAAAAGACTCTCCGTTCGCCTGTGATAAAAATATTAGACAGATACATCATTAAAAAATTCATAGGAACCTTTCTATTCATGATTGGTGCTTTTGTGATTATTGCCGTTGTATTTGACATTAGCGAAAACATTGATGATCTTTTGCAATCGGAAGCAACACTCTGGGAAATTATCTTCGATTATTACTTCAACTTCTGCCTGTACTTTGGAAATTTACTGAGTTCCTTTATTATTTTTCTCACTGTAATCTGGTTCACAAGTAAACTCGCTCAGCAATCAGAAATTATTGCAATGCTGTCTTCCGGCATTAGTTACAATCGTATTTTAAGACCATACTTCATCGTTGCGTTTTCACTTATTTCTATCTCTCTAATATTCGGGCATTACCTTGTTCCTCTTGCGAACAAAAGAAAATTCGAATTCGAAGTAAAGTACCTAAAAGAGCAATTAACGATTCAAGACAAGGACATTCATCGTGAAATTGAACCCGGTCTTATTGCCTATTTCCAACGATACAATCCAGGTAATTTAGGTGGAAGCAACTTTTCGTTGGAGCGCTGGAAAGACGGCGAACTCACGTTTAAACTTATTTCTTCCTCTGCGAATTACAAGCCGGAAACAAAATCGTGGAGCATAACCAACGCGCAGGTTCGAATCTTCAAAGACAGCACCGAGAAGGTTTACTTCAAACAAAAATTAGATACTGTTTTGGAAGTTCGCCCGGAAGATTTCGGCTTACGTTCCGAAATTGTAGCAACCATGAATTGGTCTGAATTGAATACATTTATTGAAGATCAAAAACTGAGTGGTTCAGGCAACGTTGCAAAATTCGAATTGGAAAAAGAAAATAGAACCGCAGCGCCATTTTCAATTTTAGTACTAACCCTTATCGGTGCTTCCATAGCTTCTCGCAAAGCAAGAGGTGGTATTGGTTTTCATTTGGCAATCGCTATTATTATAGGATTCATTTTTATATTCATCTCACGAATCACCGCGGTAAGCGCAATGAATTTAGGTGTTCCCACAGATTTAGCTGTTTGGTGTCCGAATATAATTTTCGGAATACTCGCATTTATACTTTACAAAAGAGCTCAGAAATAATGACAAAAAAAAGAATCTTAATCACCGGCGCTACAAGCGGAATCGGTGCTGCCACCTATGAATTGGCTATTAAAAATGGCCACCAAGTTTTCATTGCCGGAAGAAATGAAGCTGTCTTAGCCGAAATGGCATCGAAGAATCCCAACACTTTTTTCTTGAAAACAGATGTTACGAATGTTGAAGAAGTAAAAGCTATGACTGCTGCTGCTGTTGATTCTATGGGTGGTATAGACGTGCTGCTGAATAACGCTGGGCTTGGCATTTTCGATTTGTTAGAAGATGCAAAGTTGGAAGATTGGCATACGATGGTAGATGTAAATATTAAGGGCGTTTTGAACGTACTGCATACCTGTCTTCCGCATTTGGTAGCATCTACCGGGCATGTTATAAACCTTGGGTCGTTAGCCTCTCACTTTGTATTTCCAAATTCCGGAGTCTATAGCGCTACAAAACATGCCGTATTTGCCATAAGCGAAAGCATTCGAACAGAGCTGGCGAAAAAAGTTCGTGTGACTACTATTAGCCCGGGTTCTGTAAACACCCCCTTTGTAGAGCAAACTAAGAACGAAGCATTACTTGAGCAATTCCGTCCGAGCTTTGCAGCCGGAATGCCTGTTGAATGGGTTGCTCAGCAAATTATAAATGCCATTGAAGTTCCGAAAGGAGTGAATGTGAGCGAAATTATTATGCGCCCGTTTCATCCTAACGAATAGAAAATTCAGCTTTTATCTCATTGAACTTCGACGAATTAATCTCCGGTAAAAGTTTGTCTCTGTCATCCATTTTACAGCCGTAACCAATGGTGCTGCCTCCTTGTTTATAGTTTTCATAACCTGTTACAGGATCTTTCAAAACGGAATACCCTTTCTTTTTCCAATAAGCCGGACCTGATATTTGATCCTCTTGATTGAATTGATCAACTACTTTCAAAAAATCACTATTGATGGTTGAAATAGCCAGCATAAGATCTGGGCTATTTTTTATTTCTGAATAAAGCGCTCTTTCATTGGTTTTCGCATAAAGTAAATAGTGTAAGAGGAAATATTTAAATTCATAATACGATTGAACGTAAGAGTGCATATCCTGTCTCCAAGAGATATAATGACTCAATTCCATACCCGGAATTTCCATGTACGACTTCTTCAATAAATAAACCGTTGCTAGAGAGTGAGCATAAGAGTTGAATTCATCAAGTAATCCAAGTAAGCCATCCGTTTGTGTCGATGTATTTCCTTCCACATACGTGTCAAATCGGAAACTTCTTTTGTCTTG
>JBEIFO010000237.1:0-4021 GCA_040382375.1 Crocinitomicaceae bacterium | reverse complement strand
AACCTTGCCTATGCCGGGAGTTCTTCCCGTTTTGTTAGACGATAAAGGGAATGAAATTCTTGAAAACGATTTAACGGGAAATCTTTGTTTCAAGCAGTCGTGGCCATCTATGATTAGAACGACTTATGGCGATCACGAGCGTTGCATTTTGAATTACTTCAGCACGTATAAAAATTATTACTTCACCGGAGATGGCGCTTACCGCGACGAGAACGGCATGTATCGTTTAGCAGGAAGGGTCGACGATGTGTTGAATGTAAGCGGACATCGGATTGGCACTGCGGAAGTAGAGAATGCCATTAATCATACGCCTGGGGTTATTGAAAGTGCGGTGGTGGGTTATCCGCATGATATCAAGGGGCAAGGGATTTTCGCGTTTGTGATATGTGGTGAACAAGGTGCAAATGCTTTGCAAGATTCTTCGAAAGATGTTGCACAAGATTCTTCGAAAGATGCAAATGCTTTGCAAGATGTTGCACAAGACGCTTCGCGAGGTTCTTCGCAAGGGTTTGAGCAGGAGATGGTTTATTCGATTATGAAGACCGTAAGTGAGCAGATTGGCGCCATAGCGAAGCCAGATAAGATTGTTATTGTAAGTGGCTTGCCGAAAACAAGAAGTGGAAAGATAATGAGACGTATTTTACGTAAGATTGCGGAGGGAGAGTTCGACGCGATTGGCGATACAACCACCTTACTTGACCCGAGCGTTGTTCAAGAAATTATTTACAAAGCTAAATAGTTTTTTGTCTATTTAAAACTTTTGTAAGTTTGCCTTATGAGGCGAAGGTTATTCTCAACGGAAAAGAAGAGCAGTTCAATTTTAATTATTGGCGCACTTATCCCGAGTTCGGGATTGTTTGTGGTGAATAGTCTTTTTTTATATTCTAGCGACAACAGCGAAATTCTTCTTCTCTATTTTCAATCGGTTCTGGCTGTTGTTTTCGGCGCTGTTTTTTTCGCTCCTGCATGGGGGCGCATGCCTTTGAAAACTGAGGGTGAGTTTATTCCTTATCGATTTATTGGGAAAGGCGCCGTTTCGTTGGCTAGATTTAGAGGGCTTTATTTAGGATTCCTTATCCTACCATTGGCTATAGCTGTAAGTATTCAGCCGTTATCTGAATACCTCTTTCCTGATTCAAGTAGCCAGCATAAATTTACGATTTTCACTTTGGTTGTTTTGTCGGTTAATGTATTTTTCAATACCCTTTATAACCGAATTCGAATTGACGCAATTCTTGGATATTTGACATTTGCTGTCGCCATTTTCTATTTAGTTGTGCAACTCACAACCGGAACGGGTTATTCCGCAGCCCCTGAAAATCATTTAGCCTCTTGGGCAGACCATTTAAATCTCAAAACCATTCTGCTCTCTATAACATTGCTCTGGTGGTTCGCTACTATTGTGGATTTACCAGACATGAGAGGGCAGTTGTTATTGACGCTTAAAAACGGAAATGAATCGAGAAGAAATATGATTTTCTCCTTTCTCATTGCGTATTTTATTCAAGGAATTCTTCTCACCTTTCCGTTGATTTATCATTCAACAACTGATTGGAGTTGGATCAACAGTTTGTTCATTTCATTTATAATTATGAATGCCTTTCAGGCTGTGTTCAGCGCGAACCACTGGGGTGCTAGCTTAATTTATGCAGGGGTCATACGTCCAATGTTATCGAACGACTACAATGAAAAGGCTTATGGCTTTGGAACCATGATCCTCGCGATAGGAATAACCGCTCTTTGGTTGTTTGTTGGAAAAACAACAGCGGAACTATTCGCTACCATTTTTCTCTTTACTGCCGGCGTAGGACCTGTGTTTATTGCGCGTTGGTTTTGGTCGAAGGTGAATGCACAGACTGTTCTTTCGGCCATGATTGGTGCTCCAATCATTTGGATCTTTTGGTTGTTATTGAAACAGACTTCCGTTTATCCTTTTTTGACGAACGCACTCGGCATTTCCGAAACCTTTGTAGATATTTTAATTCCCGGTGTTTTGAATACACTTGTTTGGTTAACGACACTTATCCTTACTCAAAGCAAAGAAGAGGAACTTCACGCCAAGCAATGGATTCAAGAGGTTGGTGTATTGAGTGAATTTAAAAGCGGAAAAAACTGGCTGCTCTTTATTGGTCTAACTCTTCTTTCAGGATTGATTTTGTTTGGTCCTTCGTTGGTTTTGGGGTGAGGGGGTGATGATATTTTCGACTTACTACAAAGAGACATTCAAAAAAAATACGAAGAAACACGTATTTCATCTTGAGTTGTTTTGGAGTTTTATTTGGGGGAAAAAATAAATGCTAAAAAAGTATACACTAGGATATTAGTCTTACCCTTTCTTAACTTCTCTTACCTTTTATAGAGACATTCGCCAACGGCATTCGTACGAAATACTGTAATATTCACTGAATCTTGGACCATGAGCTGAATTAAAGAAATTTATTCATGAGATTATTCTTCATTAATTAGTTCTCGCAAAATCTTTGCAATCCATGCCGGCGCATAATGTGCTTGCTTTTTAATTTGCTTCAAATCCTTTTCTTTTAACTGCTTTCTAATATGCATCTTCATCTCTTCCGATACATTCTCTTTTCCAATTTGTCTGAGCGCATGTAGAATTAATCCGGCTTTAGTTCCAGCTCCAACCATATTCTTGGGAGTCGTTGGTTTCAGAAGTATTTCCTGCTTCCCAAATCGCACAACCTTCTTTGGCCCATTAGTATACAACTCAATGCGCATGGGTATTTGTGTAGACAGCCCCAACAAATTGGCAGCATAGGCACCCGTTGGTTGAACCTCTATGGCCTCTGCTAATTTAATTGCTTCAATGACCTTTTCTGCGCTCGGCATGATCTCCCCTAACTTCGGATGTACAACAGGTAAATCATAAAGACCATGAGCCAATCTACGAATGAACTTTTTTTGTACTAAACGACTTAGTGCTGATGTTACAACGCTCACATCATCTGCCTTAGACGAAAAGTATTTGGAGCTAAATACAAATCCCTCTCCCTTTGCTTTAATGTGATCTTGTATTTTTCTCTCAGTTAGACGCATGATTTTAACTCTTTTTGGTGACAAATATAACCCATTTTTTGTCACGGAAAGACCAGCATGAAAAAGAATAAAAAACAACTTGTGCTAAAAATTCACTTCGGTTTATTTTGGGGAAATAAAAAACCAACGATGAAATCGTTGGCTTAATAAGTTGCGGAGAGAGAGGGATTCGAACCCTCGGTACCTTTCAATACACACGCTTTCCAAGCGTGCTCGATCGACCACTCTGACATCTCTCCTCAAAAATTTGAGTTGCAAATATAGGTGAATTGAAATAAATGATTATATTTGCCCCCGCTTCGGTGCCATAGCTCAGTTGGTAGAGCAAAGGACTGAAAATCCTTGTGTCCCAGGTTCGAATCCCGGTGGCACCACAGAAGAAAAACCCATTCAATTTGAGTGGGTTTTTTTATTTGATAACACAACACGTTGTGATGACGCTGCGCGATGACCCTATGGGATGACCGCTTCGCGGAAAGCCCCTTCGCGGAAAGTTGTGTTGTGAAGAAGAAACTGATTATACAACTCTACCCCTTGCTGATTCAAATGCGAAAGGTCGGCAAACTCATTTACACCAAAGCCTTCGGTATAATAGGTTAGATCAATGTAAGGAACGCCGAGGCGTTCGATGAGTGGAGAGAATCTTTGTAAGAATTTATCGTGATAATTGTGAAGTCCAACTGAAGTTGGAAGCGGATGGCTGCACAATACAATGCGCTTACCATCAGCTTGCATTTGCTTAATTAACGTTTCGAATGCAAGGAACATTTCTTCGTTCGCATCGAAGACAGAATCGCTCATGGGTTCAACAGCATACAAGATTCCTTTCTTCTCGCAGAAGCCGTTTTTAATGTAGTCCGCATTCGGAGCTTCGTCTTTCACATTCATGCTCGCTAATCGCACCGCAAGGGCATTTAATGTGTAAATCTTAAACTCTTGCTGAACCAACGCCAAAGCTGCCTCATTT
>JBEIFO010000236.1:0-4063 GCA_040382375.1 Crocinitomicaceae bacterium | reverse complement strand
TTTCCAATGCGCTTTACTTTCTGCGCTTCCGTAGGCTTGAAGTGTCCGTTGAACACGCCTTCTTGCGGATGCCACACACCGCAATCTTCCGTCATTGGAATTACTTCATGTATCTCGTCAACATTAAAATCGCCGCCAGTTCCGTAGTAATGTTTCAACAACGGAGTAACCGCTGCGTACCAACGCTTCAACACTTCCTTCTTGCGAGGATCGGCCGGATTGAAATTAATTCCACTCTTCGCTCCACCAATTTGTGGTCCGCTTACGGTGAACTTCACCTCCATGGTTTTCGCCAACGACAACACTTCGTGCTTGTCTAATCCTACTCTCATGCGGGTTCCACCACCTGCGGCACCGCCACGCAATGAGTTTATAACTACCCAACCTTGCGCTTCAGTTAATGGATCATTCCATTCAAAAACTACTTCTGGTTTCTTATTTTCGTACTGCGACAATAAATCCTTCATTCTCTTGTTAATTTAGACTTCACAAAACTAACACAAAACATGCGTTTAACGAGTATTCCCTTTCTGTTTGCAACGGTTCTATTTGCTTCGACTTTTCTCACATCTTGCGCCTACGAAAAATCAGCGGCTTATGATTACGATAACAATACCAACGGAGCTTTTGAAGTCCAAGCTGATGCTCTATACGCCAATGCCAACGGCACTTACGATAAGGAAGAAAGAAAAAGCTATAGCGACTTCAATTCAAAATCAGAATACAGCGGTCCGAAAATGTTAGTGTACAACGCGAACATTGGTATAACCGTTAAAAATTCCGACTCTACCATTTCGCAAATCACACGCATTGCATCAGAACAAAAAGGATACGTAGTCAGCAAAAGCAACTACCAAATTACCATTCGTATTGAATCTGAAAAGTTAGACGGAACCGTTGCGCAAGTTTCGAAACTGGGAAAGCTCACTCGCAAGAGCGTTTCTACCACGGACGTTTCAGACAACTACGCCGACATTAAAATTCGTTTAGACAATGCAGAAAAAGCACGCACACGTTACCTCGAATTATTAGCAAAAGCAGAAAATGTTGAAGCAGCGTTGAAGGTGGAAAAAGAGTTGGAGCGCTTGAATACAGAGATAGATCAGCTGCGCGGACAAGTGATTAAGATGGAACATGATGTTCGCTTTTCAACCCTTACCGTTAACGTAAATCAAAAACAAAAACTAGGACCGCTCGGATACCTCTTCGTTGGTATTGGAAAGGGCATCGGTTGGTTATTTGTGCGCGGATAAACAATATTGTACTTCCTTTGTTTTGAAATTAAACTTAGGAAAATTATGTTGCGTTCTCTTCTCATTTTCATTGCATTCATCGCCTGTTCAATTGTATCCGCACAAAACGGAAGTATCTCTGGTGTAGTCATTGACAAAAATGCCCAAACTCCGCTAGTCGGCGCCACCGTTGTGTTAGAGAACACTTCTCTTGGTGCGATTTCAGATGTAGATGGAAAATTTTACATTGAACGAATTCAACCAGGAACATATAATGTGAATATTTCTCTGTTGAATTTTCTTCCTGTTCAACTATTCAACGTAGTTGTCACAAACGGAAATACAAATACGTTTTCTGTTGAATTGGAACGAAGCAGCGAGCAAATGAATACGCTCGAGATTAAACGATACACCTACGGAAAAGCTACAGAGACGCCACTTAGCGTGCAAAGCCTTACCGCAGAAGAAATTCGAAGCAACCCAGGTGGAAACTTCGATATCTCGAAAGTAATTCAAGCGCTTCCGGGAGTAGGCGGACTTTCAGGAGCAGGCGAAAGAAATGATCTCCTGATTCGCGGAGGAGCGCCAAGTGAGAACGTTTATTATTTAGATGGAATTGAAGTTCCGCAAATCAATCACTTCAGCACGCAAGGATCTTCAGGCGGACCGCAAGGAATCATCAATGTAAGTTTCATTGAAACCGCTACGCTGAACAGCAGTAGCTTCAATGCGAAATACGACAACGCCCTTTCTTCAGTCCTTCAATTCAAACAAAGAAACGGAAACGCACAACAAGTAAAAGGAAACGGAAGAATTTCAAGCACAGAAGTGGCGGGCACTTTAGAAGGTCCTATTGGAAAGAACACCACGTTCTTGGCTTCGGTTCGACGTTCGTATTTACAATACTTCTTCGCGTTAATCGATCTTCCTATTCGTCCGAACTACTGGGATTTTCAATACAAAATCAACACACAACTCAACAAGAAAAACACACTCACCGCAATTGGTTTAGGTGCTATTGATGAATTCTCGTTCGCGGTTCCAAAGACTTCAGATCCAACAAAAGAATACATCATTCGCTCAAATCCGAATATTAACCAATGGAACTACACCGTTGGTGTTACCTTGAAACACACGCTTGAAAACGGTTATTACAATTTAAGTTTAAGTCGAAACATGTTTGAAAACAGACTCGATCGTTTTGAAGACAACGAGGTCGGAGATGAATCGCGCAGAACTTTGAAAAGCGTTAGCCAGGAAATCGAAAACAAATTGCGTTGGGAAGTGAATCAGTTCTTCGGCGATTGGAAAGTTGTTTACGGATTGTCTGCGCAATACGTGAAATACAACAACGATTTCTTCGCAAGAATTTCACCAACTGTTTATGGTAATGGGGGAAATGTTTTGATTCCACAAATCAATCTTTCATTCTACAACGCCATCGACTTCGCGCGTTACGGTGCATTCGTTTCAATAAACAAAAAGATGTTCGGCGAAAGGCTTTCATTAACGGGCGGAATTCGCACCGACATGAACTCATTCACCACAACAGGAAACAATCCGTTAAACGCGCTCTCTCCGCGTGTGGCAGCATCGTTTGCCATCAGCGAGAAGTGGAACATGAACGCTTCTGTAGGAAGATACGCGAAGCTTCCGGTTTACACCGTCCTTGGGTTCAAACAAGACGGAAATTCGGTTAATAGAAACAGCGATTACATCTTGTGTGATCACTTCGTTTACGGATTTGAATTCCTTCCGAAAAACAGTTTGAGAATTACGGCTGAAGGATTTTACAAGCAATACAGCAACTATCCGGTTTCATTCAACACAGGAGTTTCATTGGCGAATCAAGGCTCTGTATACGGCGCCATTGGAAATGAGCAAGTGACTTCAACAGGACAAGGTCGCGCTTACGGATTTGAATTATTCCTTCAACAAAAATTCACCAAGTCTTATTTCTTAACTGCTTCGTACACCTTTTTCAAAAGTGAATTCACAGGATCTACCGATACCTACGCGCCTTCAGCATGGGATAACAGACATTTGCTTTCTGTTATTTTCGGAAAAAAATTCAAGAACGGATATGAACTTGGCGTGAAGTACAGACTCGCAGGTGGCGCGCCTTACACGCCCTACGACATGACCTCTTCGCAATTGAATTATGTAACGCTTGGAACAGGATCGTTCGATTACACTCAGTTGAACAGTCAGCGTTTGCCGGTCTTCAACCAGTTAGACATTCGTATCGACAAGAAGATTAACTTCAAGAAATCATCACTCGATTTCTTCCTAGACATTCAAAACGTTACCAACGCAAAGAGCTACACACAAGACCTGTATTCGTTCCAACGCAATGCCGACAACAGCGGTTTCGCAACCACAGACGGACAAGCCTTGCGTGCAGACGGAAGCAATGGAATTCCTATTCTTATTCCGAATGTAAATGGAAGTATTATTCCAGCGTTTGGAATTATTTATGATTTCTAAATCCTCGGAAATCTTGCAGGATTTCCTTCCGACATAACCGCGTAAATAGCCTCAACGATATCGTCAACAGAAGGCTTACTGAAGTAATCGCCATCGGTTGAATAAGCAGGTAAGTGCGGCTTTGAAGTAATTGTAATCGGTTGTGCATCTAAGTAATTGAAAGCACCTTGTTTGTTAATGATTTGATCTAACAAGTAAGCCGAAGCTCCTCCTTCCACATCTTCATCTACAACAACCAAGCGATTTGTTTTCTGAACACTCGATGCTGAAACGCCCGTTGTATCGAATGGAAGAAGCGTTTGCGCGTCTACCACTTCAACAGAAATTCCCATGTTCGCTAACTC
>JBEIFO010000235.1:0-4065 GCA_040382375.1 Crocinitomicaceae bacterium | reverse complement strand
CAAGTTCTTACTTACACAACCCACTTATTCCTTGAACATAATTTTTAATTACGTCAAGTCGAGCGGGAAGATTATCTCCTTTGAATCCTTTGATGTCGGCGTAGGTTATAGTTGATACGTACGCCGCTAAATATTTTGAAGAAAGTGGCATATAAGACCAGTGCCATTTCTCCATGCTGTATCCGGTTCTGTTCGTCTCAACTTTATCTGAATACGTTTGACAGAAACCGAATTCGCCAGCGTGAGTTTTCAACCAATTGTAGATTTTCAGACCTTCTCCAGATTGGAAATAAATATCTTCCAACGAATTCAAATCAATGTCTGTTCCCCAATGATGACGAGAGGTTCCGGGCATAGAGCTGAACAATAAAATCTTATTTGCTGTAGCCAACGAGTCTTTCGTTTCGGCAAAATTGGTTTCCCACTTGCGTTCCCAAATTGCTTTCTGATCGTAAAACGTTCTTGTTCCCGAGATGATCAATAGATTCACTCCTTCATCCAACGCCGCAGTGCGCATTTTCAAATAAGCGTTCAACACTTCTTCTTGAATGTGCATGGGCTTCGAGCAATATTCTGAAGGCACGGATACGAATCCCTTCGTTTCAGAAGGAGAGAATTTCCCAATTAAAATCGTCTTTGAAACTTCAACAGGTGTTGCATTGCTTACAACCTCTTGCGTTTTTTGTTCTGTAGGCGCTGATTCTTTTTTTTCAGAAGACGCTTGAGGCGATTGACAAGACCACAATAACGTAGCTGCCAAAAAGAATGAAGTAACTGCCTTCATTACATTTTCTGAACAAACTCGCTAAACACCCATCCTGTTGTACCGTCGATCAAACGAACGTGGTACCAAGTCTTTCCAGAAATAAACTCTAACAAGTCTGGAGAAATTTTAGCAAATCCTCTCGATTTTGATTTTGCATCTTGATAAGAAATATCATAGCGATATCCGTCTGAACGTCCTTCTACCATTACCGCTTTTCCGCGTGGAAGAGAGAATACAAAAACACCGTTGTAATCGCTGAAGAAATCTGTCTTCTGTGTTAAAATGGCTTCCCCGTAATTTCCATCTGGAATAAACTCATCCAAAATAATAAGACCATCGTTCTTCTTCATCGACTTCACTTTGTTGGAAGTCGTGCTATGATCAGCACGAAGAATCACTGAGTTTCCACTCACATAAGCATTCGGTTTGAACGATACTTCGTTTGTATTCGAAGATTGAGTTTGCTCTGGATTAACAGCACCACCATTCAATTCTTGCTCTTTTAATTTAAGCTCGCGCTCTTTCAGTTCGAGCTCTTTGGCTTTTAAATCATCGTTGCCTGAATTTGCGCAACTAGAAAGAAGAATAACTTGTAATGACACTCCTAAAATAAGAAGTCCCTTAGCAACAATAGATGATTTCATGATTCAGTAAAAGTTTAGATATCAAATATAGAATGAAACAATTCTAGAAAAAACTATCGAAGAAGAAACTTTCTACTTACCAGACATGTCACACGACTCACATGACTCCTTCTTCTTGAAAAACAACCGCTTCACAACATAGGCCAAAGCCAAAACAAGAACAGCTATGGTCAATGCAACTTGCATTAGCTGAATAAATTGAAAGTGAGAAGCGCTAGCGTGTAGGCCATGAAGCCCATATAGCCCATTTGAATGAGCGGCCACTTCCACGATTTGGTTTCGCGTTTCACCGCAGCGAAGGTGGCCATACATTGCATTGCGAAAACGTAGAAGACCATGAGAGAAAGTCCTGAAGCAAGCGAATACGCGGGCTTTCCTGTTTGAAGGTTTATGTCCTCGCGCATGCGTTGAAGTAACGATTCATCTTCTTCATAATTCTCGCCAGCACTATACAACGTTGCCATGGTTCCAACAAATACCTCACGCGCTGCGAAGGAAGTCAGCAACGAAACGGTCATCTTCCAATCGTATCCTAGCGGTGCAAAAACAGGAGCTATTGTTTTTCCAGCTTGACCCAAATACGATTCTTCGATTTGTGTTTTTCCTTGAGCAACTTGCTCTTCATTAATTTTCGGAAAGGCTGCAAATGCCCATAGGACAATGGATATGGCCAAAATAATTTTCCCTGCATCGAAGACAAATGCTTGAACTTTTTCTTTCAAGTGAAGCAAAATATTCTTCCATCTTGGCCAGCGGTATTCAGGTAATTCAAGCAATAAAAAACTCTTCTCTTTTGATCGAATGAATTTGTTCATGACCATGGCTACCAGCAAAGCGCCAATAACACCCAAGGCATACATCGCAAAAAGAACAGCTCCCTGAAGACCTATAAATCCGTACATGTATGTATTCGGAATCACCAAGTAAATCAGCAAGACGAAAACAGGAATACGCGCAGAGCAACTGATCAGCGGAGAAACAAGAATGGTGATTAAGCGCTCTTTCGGATTTCCGATTACACGTGTGGAAAGAATGGCGGGTATGGCACATGCTGCGCTTGAAACAAGAGGTACAATGCTTCTTCCGTTCAATCCGAATGGACGCACCAATCGATCCATTATGAAAACCACGCGTGTCATGTAACCGGTCTCTTCCAACACGCCCAAGAAGAAAAACAGAATGGCTATTTGTGGAACGAAAATGAGCACACCTCCTACCCCTGGAACAATGCCTTGCGTAATAAGATCGGTGAAAATTCCTTCAGGCATTTTCGTTTGAAGGTATTGACTGAAATTCAGAAACACGCTATCGATCCAATCCATGGGAATAGCAGAAATGCTGAACATGAATTGAAAAATGAGGAACAACACTATTCCGAAAAAGGCGTATCCTAAAATCGGATGCACCAATAGTTTATCCACCTTCGTGGTGAACGAATGTCGTGTTACTCCAACGAACGAAGGCACGTCTTTCAATCTATTTACAATTGACGTCTTTCTACTTTCCGCGTCTCTTCTGGCTTCCGCGATGTTCAGATTTTCTTTCAGCGGGAAGGAAATAAATTTCTCAACGGGTTGAATGTTGCATGCCGAAATGAAATCGATCAGCTCTTGCTTCCCCTCGCCTGTTCTTCCGTTGATTTTCAAAAACGGAATTTGATTGAAAGCGTTGGTGAGTTCTTGCGGACTGACTGACTTACCAATGAGCATGTCGTTCATGGTAAGCACACCGATGACGGGAATATCGAGGTCGCTGATTTGTGTTAGGATAACCAGGTTGCGTTCAAGGTTGGTGACGTCTACGGTCACGACAACCAGTTCAGGAAAGTCAGCGTGTTGTTTGTTGTGAAGAATTTCCGAAACAATTTTTTCTTCTTCGGAATATGCGTTGAGGCTGTATGCACCGGGAAGATCGAGCAGTTCGGCCACTCTTCCGTCTGGCAGATTGAATTTCCCCCAATGCTTTTCCACGGTCACTCCGGGGAAGTTACCCACTTGTTGATTCATGCCTGTAAGCAGGTTGAACAACGAGGTCTTGGCTGTATTCGGGCTGCCGACTAGGGCAATTTTGGTACACATGTTTTCTTAGCAATCGATGGTCTCTATGAGCGAGGCCTCGTCTTCGCGTAGCGAAAGTACGGCACCTCCGGCATCAATTGCAAATGGTCCGCGGAAAGGGGCTCTGAAGAGCACTTGCACGCGCTTCCCTGGGTAAAAACCCATCTCAATGAGTTTCGCTCCCATGGCATGTTCGGCCACACTCACAATTTGTGCGTATTGTCCGGGTAGGTATTGCGCCAGCGTCTTCTTCACAAAACAAATTTACTTTATCGGTTAGGAAGGGCTATACCTTAAAAGTGGTATTTGAGGAAAACCGGAGGTTTTATTGGAAAACCTTTGGTTTTATTCCTACTTCGTAATTGGAAAATCGGAGATTTTATTCCTACGATGTAATTGGAACTACGTTATTGGAAATCCTCCGGATTTATTCCTACTACGTAATTGGAAAATCGGAGATTTTATTCCTACGATGTAATTGGAACTACGTTATTCTCAATCCACGAATTAACTGATACGCGAAATCAATTGTGAAACAGGAATTACGAAGTAGGTATTACAAAGTAGGAATTATGAAATAGGAATAAATCCGAAGGAT
>JBEIFO010000234.1:0-4069 GCA_040382375.1 Crocinitomicaceae bacterium | reverse complement strand
CATGTCTACAACAATCTCCGCTTCAATTTCACGACGACGTGCGTAGTTCTCCACTTCAATTTCATAACGTGCATGGATTTCTTCGTTGGTTAACACGTTTAATTTCTCGAACATGGCAATAACCTTCTTGTCCTTCCAAACTTTTAATGCAGCCGGAGTGTCCTTTAAATTAGATAATCCTCTTTTCGCCGCTTCCTTCACCCACTCGTCGCCGTAACCATTCCCTTCAAAGCGAATAGCCTTGCTCTGTTTGATTAGGCGTTGAAGCTCCTTCAAAATAGCTTCGTCTTTATCGTCTCCTTTTGCAATGCGCGTATCGACATCTTTCTTAAATTGAATCAATCGGTTCGCAACTATTGTATTCAAGGTGATCATTGCATTGGCACAGTTTGCACTAGAACCAACGGCACGGAACTCAAATTTGTTTCCTGTAAAAGCAAAAGGAGAAGTTCTGTTTCGGTCAGTATTATCAAGAAGAACTTGTGGCAATTTTCCAATGTTCAACTTCAATTCCGTTTTGTCTTCTGGGGTCATCTTTCCAGCTTTGATGTTCTTTTCAAGATTATCAAGCATAGCATTCAACTGCTCTCCTAGGAAGCAGCTCATGATTGCAGGCGGTGCTTCGTTGGCTCCTAGACGGTGATCGTTTCCAACCGTGGCAATAGACGCGCGAAGCACATCGGCATTCTCGTGAATAGCAGCAACCGTATTCACCATGAAGGTCAAGAACTGAAGGTTCGACTTCGGGTTTTTTCCAGGACGAAGTAAGTTCACTCCTGTATTCGTTGCAAGTGCCCAGTTGTTGTGCTTTCCACTTCCGTTTACACCTTCGAAAGGTTTTTCATGAAGAAGCACATTGAAGCTATGCTTTTGAGCAATCTTCTTCAACAAGTCCATTAATAATTGATTGTGGTCGTTCGCCAAATTTGCTTCTTCGAACATTGGTGCAACTTCGTATTGATTTGGCGCAACCTCATTGTGACGGGTTGTTACAGGAATACCTAACAAATGTGCTTCGTACTCGAAGTCTTTCATATAGGCCAATACCCTTTCTGGAATACTTCCGAAATAGTGATCTTCCAATTGTTGTCCTTTCGCAGGCTTGTGCCCGAATAATACTCTGCCGGTCATCGCTAAATCCGGACGCGCCTTGTGCAAAGCCGAATCGACCAAGAAGAACTCTTGCTCCCAACCTAAGGTTGTGTTTACCTTATTTACGTCCTTATCGAAATATTGACAAACCGCTGTTGCAGCTACATCCACAGCATTCAAGGCCTTAATCAAAGGCATCTTGTAATCGAGTGCATGTCCAGTGTATGAAATGAAGATGGTTGGAATACACAAAGTGTTTCCAACAATGAATGCAGGTGAAGATGGATCCCACAAGGTGTATCCGCGTGCTTCAAATGTGTTACGAATTCCACCGTTTGGAAATGAAGAAGCATCGGGCTCCTGCTGAACCAGCATGGTACCTTCAAATTTCTCAATGGCTCTTCCATCGCCCAACGGCTTGAAGAAGCTATCGTGCTTTTCAGCGGTTGCTCCAGTTAAAGGTTGGAACCAATGTGTAAAGTGTGTTGCTCCTTTGCTTATCGCCCACTCCTTCATACCCGCAGCAATATGATCTGCCACGTTTCTGTCAATGCGCGTTCCTTGATTAATACAAGACATTAAGTTGTCGTACAAATCTTCAGGAAGGTATTCACGCATTTTATGCGGATTAAATACATTGTCACCGAAGTATTCACTAATTCTTTGACCACTTGCAGCAATTGGCATAGCCACTCTGCTGTTGATTTCTTGTTGTGCGTTTTTTCTTAAACTCATATTTTTTGTCGTTGCCCCCTAATTTTAAGGGGGTGGTTTGTGATTTTTTACAATTTTGAGCAAATATACCCCCTCTAATCCGAACTAAAAAGTCATTTTCAGTTAGAATTATAAAAAACAGGACTCTTTGAATGTGAATAACTTCATTCTGCCTAACCTTCACTAAATTTGAAACATGAAAAAGACTCTTTCAATTTCCCTTTGTTCGTTAGCAGTTTTGGCTTCTTTCGTTTCATTTTGCCAAGGCCTGCAAGTGAACCCTCCCTCTGCCAGCTCAAACAAAACTGTTCTTATTCCGCATGTGCCCTACCCTTCAACCTTCTTTTTCAGTGAGCCGCAAGTTCTCTCCATTAAACTGAATGACACTGGAGAAAAGGTCGCTAAGCTTCAACAAGCAGGTGACACCAAATCATTGGTAATCGCCGATGTTGCAACAGAAAAGACTATAGAAATTAAGACCAACTCTATTTCGAAAGCTTCTCACGTTTTCTTTATCAACGACCAATTCATTGCACTTGAAATTCAAACTGAAACACCTTCTTTCGATGTAATTGAAATTTCGTCGAGCAAATTGGTTGCATCTGTTTCTTCGAATCGATATCTTGGATCAACTGCAGGATCGGCCTATTTCAGCAATCAAAATGGAAGCAGCGCATCAATTGAGAGATTCGACCTAGCTTCAAAAAAACTGACAACAGTTGGAACATTATCAGGAGAGGTTTTTGGATGGTATTTCTCCAAATCGAAAGGAGTTGTTGGAGTAGCTATTCACAGCAATATGCTTTCAAAGATTTACGCTGTCGAAAACGATAAATTGGGAAAGAGTCTGTTTGAATTTTCTTCGGGCTACTACTTCGAAACCAAGGGATGCAATGCCTCTGGAGATGTGTTTTATGGAATTACAAATTTCCAAAGTTTAACCACCTATGCATGCGCCATTTCGAAATCAGGCATCAAGCCGTTAAATAACAAAACAGGTGAAAGCTGTACAGATATTTTTGTTCACGGAAATGACATCGCATTAAGCACAAATAACCTCAATGCGGCAGAATATCAAGTGTCGCAAATCGGTACTTTCCAAAAAATATTAGGCTTTGCTACTGCAAGCTACAAAGGGTCTTCCGTTCAAATTTTAGATTACGTTGAGAAAAACAACACCGTGCTCTTCTGCGTTCAAGGAGAGATTACAAAACCAAAGTATTTCATTTGGCAGAACAACAAAGCTCAACCGGTATCATCGGATAAATTCGACGGTAAGAACCCTGTTTTTATTGCGAGTGAAGTTGTGCAAATTCAAACGGGTGAAGTAATTCCACAAACGGGTCGTATGTACCTTCCAACAAAAGCAGAGAAGTCCAGTTACCCTTTAGTCATCTATATCCCGAAAAACATTTTCCTTCCCTACTCAAACGAATTTAATCCAACGGTTCAGCATCTTTGTCAGAGTGGCTATGCCGTATTCGTTTGGAACACACGTTATTCTTTCCGCCCGAAAATTGGATTTACCTATTCCGATTTAGTTGGATCATTCCCCGAAGACATTGAACTGCTTCTCGCTTCTATAAACAAGGATTACTCTATTATTCCGGGAAATACGTTTATCGTAGGTGACGGGCTTGGCGCATATCTCGCTCTGAATGGCAGTACATCATTTACTGGAGTTGTGATCAACAGACTTGATTTTCCAGGGAAAACCTTCGGGCAAGATTTAATTGCAGCAAGAATCTTCGGAGAAGACGCCCAGTCTAAATGGACAACTCTGGATCAAATGAGACTTTCCGAGGAATGCCACTACCTCGTGTATTCCTCAGCCAAATCGAACGCAGAAATGAAACTTTCGAATTCTAGCAAGCAAAATAAAATTAAATACACAGAACGGAATTCTTCCGACAATTCTTCTATAAGGGTGAACTCAAAAGAACTCGATGAAATTACATTGTGGCTGCAACACCTTTCTAAATTTGAAACCAAGGTGATCGAAGACAAACCAAAAGTTGAAGTGAAGAAGAAATGAAATACTCCATAGAGGCGAAAGACACGTTATCAAAGGCACGAGCGGGGACGCTAGAAACGCCGCATGGAAAAATTCAAACTCCCATTTTCATGCCCGTTGGAACCATAGGTTCCGTAAAGGCAGTAACTCAGCAGGACTTAAAGACTGATGTGTGGGCGCAAATTATTTTGGGAAATACCTACCATCTTTATTTACGTCCCGGCACACAAATATTAGAGCAGGCCGGTG
>JBEIFO010000233.1:0-4076 GCA_040382375.1 Crocinitomicaceae bacterium | reverse complement strand
CAACCTATTCGTTCTATTATTATTACAACTCCGCGCATCAAGAAAACTCGCAAGTCAAATACGAAGACTCTGAACCTCACTTGATCAAGGCGCAACTAATGGCCGAAACTTTCGAGCAACAAAAGTTGGTGCTCACCGAACGCATTCGTTTTCACCGATTGAAATATCACGAAGAAGAATCGCTGAAGCTTTCGTTGCAACTCGATTCCCTTTGCCTTCAACATTCGACTTCCGACAACTCTGCTTGTTTGGTCTTGATTGAATTATATACGGAAAGAAAAGAATACGAGAAAGCCCTTCCCTACTACGCAAGACTTTCGAAGCAATACAATGACGAAAGTAATTTGATTTGCGAAGCGCTCTTCCTTGAAATGAAATTGAATCGCTCTGAAGAGGCCATTGCTATTTGTGAAATTCTACTCAGTCGCATTCCCGAAGATCACATGAAAGAATATCCCATTGGAGCTTCTCCGCATGCTGAAACCATTCTTCACATCGGAGAAATCTTTTGGCATGCGAACAAACCCAAAGAAGCGAAATTCTATTTTGAACTCGCCGTTCAGGTTGGTGCCTTCCATACCAGTGATGATCGCTATGTGAATTTATTCGAAACCTACATTGAAAAATTTCCAACCGAAACAACCTTTTATATCTGCCGCGCCGCTGCCAATATTGGAAGAGCGCCTTACCTCGGTTGGGGAAACATGACGCGTATTGCTTGCATTGAAGCCATGGAAGATTGCGACAATGCAATGAGATTGGGTAGAAAAGACTTCTTGGTCAATTACACCAAAGGTGAAGCCATGCAACTGGTTAAGAAAAATGAAGAGGGATTGAAAGTCGCAGACGAATGCATTCGGCTTGAACCGAAAGACCCAAGAGGATACTTGCTGAAGAGCATGTTCTACAACGACATTCGAACCGAAGAAGCCATGAAAAAAGCGGAAGAATACAGAATTGAATTTCGCAAACGTTTAGAAACTTTTCGATTCAAATTTCATTATTAGAAAATTCAAAGTGTATGTCCATGCGTGCGTTATCTTTGCCCCATGGATGAATCGAGACTTTCTGCCCTTCGCGCCGAGTTGAACAAAATTCACAAATGGCCAAGCAAGTACATGTTTAAGTTTATTGTTCCTTCATTCGAAGAGCGCGTAACGGCAGTGAAATTGATCTTTGGTGAAAGTGCGCATTTCGAGATGAAGTGGAGTGCAAACGGAAAATACACCTCTATTACTGTTCATGCCATGATGTTGAGCGTTGACGAGATTTTCGAGAAGTATGATGAGGCTGCTAAAATTGAAGGAATAATAAGTTTATAATATGAAGACATTTGAACTGTTAAGAAACGTATTGCTGGTGTCTTTGCTGGCCATGCTGACGTATGTGTTGTACAAACGCATGTTGCACGTTATGCGGAAGCAGCATGTACAGGAGAAATTTCCAGCTCTTCCGAATCAATTGCATTGGACAGAATCTGGCGAAGGACAAATTGTGTTGAAGCTGAGCATGAAGATGCATTTAGACATTCAAATCTTCAATGCAGAAAATGCATCTATTCTAACGCTTGCCAACGAAGAGTTCCCGAAGGGAGATCACATTTTCACTTTTGAAAAGAATCAATTCTCTTCCGGAAAATATTATTACAAAATTGTTTCTCCGCACGAACAAGCTTCTCAATACTTCAGCATCTAATGTCGTTACGCATTGTCTTTCTTGGAACTCCTGAATTCGCGACAACCTCGCTGAATGCCTTGCTGCAAAGCAATCACGAAGTGATTGGCGTGGTGACTGCTCCAGACAAACCCGCAGGGCGCGGACAGCAGTTGAATGAAAGCGATGTCAAGAAATTCGCGGTTCAACATGAATTGAAATTGTTTCAACCTGAAAAATTGCGCGACGAGCATTTCATTCAAGAATTGAAAAATTTGAATGCCGATTTATTCGTGGTGGTGGCCTTCCGCATGTTACCCGAAGTGGTTTGGAATATGCCTCGATTGGGCACATTGAATTTGCACGGTTCCCTCCTTCCGCAATACCGCGGAGCGGCTCCTATTCAATGGGCGGTTATGAACGGAGAGACAGAAACCGGATGCACAACTTTCCGATTGAAGCACGAAATAGACACCGGAGAAGTTTTGGGTCAGCATAAAATGAGCATCGCTCCAAACGAAACCGCCGGAGAATTGTACGAGCGCATGATGCACGAAGGTGCAAACTTGTTGGTTCGCACTCTCGATTTACTGGAAGAAGAAAAGGTTGAGCCCATAGCTCAAGAAGAACTTATAACCAGCGAATTAAAGCACGCGCCTAAACTTTTGAAAGAAGATGGAAGAGTCCGATTGACGGACACTCCAGCGGTGGTGCACAATCGTGTTCGCGGAGTTACTCCATTCCCTGGCGCCTTCACAACCTTTCAAGGAAAAATCTTAAAAATTCACAAGGGCCTTCCTGAAGAAACCGAACATTCATTCGAGTTGGGATCTTTTCATTCCGACAACAAAACTTTTTTGAAGTTGGCGGTTACTGGGGGGTATTATAATCTCTTTGAAATACAATTAGAAGGGAAAAGACGAATGAGTTTTGAGGAGTTTTTAAGAGGAGTTGTCATTTCATAGGTGCTTTGCAAGGTCGGCAAAGCCGAAGGTGTTTCACAAGATGCTGATGTTTCACAAGATTGCAAGCAAAGATGTTTCACAAGATGCTTCGCAAGTATGAGATGATTGATTTCAAAAAGTTGATCGATTTACAATAAATACATATTCTTTGCATTTAAAGTAAATAGACCAACACGAATAAAATGAAAAAACTCTTTCTCCTCACAGCACTCCTCACATTATTAACTCAAATCGGAACAGCTCAAAATTCGACATTCGACAAAAATGCATTTTGTAAAAAGCTGGAAAAAGAACTCGTTAAAATCAACGACTCACTATACGCTTCGAAGTTTGAATGCTCCATTTTGAATTACCGCACTTTTCTTAGCGACTTGAAATCACGGTCGAAGGATGTTTCAATGTTCCTTCCCGACACCTTTGCTGGATGGGAAGGCTATTTAAGTGACAACTACCACGTGCCTCTTTATTTATCTCACCCTGCCTATTACAAATACCCCATCTACTCAATAAGCCACGAAGCTGCTGTGGCGTATTGCAAATGGTTAAACGAAGTGTATGCTGGATATGCTGATAAGAAATTTCAACAGATGGCTTTCACTCTTCCGACTGTATCTGAATGGGAATCTGCAGCCTTAAGTTTCAAGAATAAAAATCAAGAAGAGGCGTATTACAAAAAAGATAAATACAGTCAGCGGGAAATAGACTTCCCCTGGTTAAACAACAATCTTTACAGGGAGAATAACAGTCGCTCTAGCTATATCGATTTAAACAAATTATCAAATGGCGGCTCATTAAGTTATCTATATTTCCCTGATTTCCGCAAAGCCAATTTTCAAGATCAATTTTATCAATCCAATGAAACTGTTCCCGTGAAATCTTACTTACCCAATAACAAAGGCATGTACAATTTTTGCGGCAATGTTGCTGAAATGACATTGAATCCGGAAATTACAAAAGGTGGAAGTTTCTTGAAGTATCCGGAAGACTGCGCTATTCATGATACCCGTGCGCTTTATAACATTCCAAATAGAGATGTTGGATTTCGAGTGTTTATGAAAGTTAAACAATAGTTGTTGCACAAGGTGCTTTGCAAGGTCGGCAATGCCGAAGGTGTTGGGCAAGATTGCAAGCAAAGATGCAAATCGGGTCGGAAAATTTTTCGACCTTATGTCTTTTCAAACAAAGTGAACATCCCATTGTGAATATGCTTTTCATTCAAAAAGTTTCAATGAGATAAAAAATGTATTTTTGAAATCTAAATCTTAATCATATGTCAAGTCAATTACTCAAAGGCAAAAAAGGAATTATCAGTGGTGCATTGAATAACATGAGTATCGCATGGAAAGTGGCCGAGCGTGCTGCTGAAGAAGGTGCTGAAATTGTTTTAACCAATGCTCCTATTGCCATGCGCATGGGTGAAATCAACGGTTTGGCTGAAAAGATTAACGCTCCAATTTT
>JBEIFO010000232.1:0-4076 GCA_040382375.1 Crocinitomicaceae bacterium | reverse complement strand
TTGAATTTGTTAAACGATTTGAAGGAAGAGTTCGGTCTGACATATTTATTTATTTCTCACGACATGCCTGTGGTGTATCACATGAGCAACAATGTTATGGTTATGCGGAAGGGTGAGTTGGTTGAAAAAGGCAGCACGGAGGCGGTTTTTCTTCGACCTGAAAATGAATACACACAACGATTAATGAGCATAGCCAGTCTTACGTGATAATCGTCACGGCACTGCTTTCTCGAAGAACTATCTTTGCACTATGGAATTGACAATGGCCCTCGGATTTTTCGGAGCACTGCTCATGGGCTTTGTGTTGGGCGTCCTTGGTGGAGGTGGTGCAATACTCACGATTCCTATTTTAGTTTATTTCTTTGGATTCGATTTACGCGCCGCTGTGGTCTCATCATATGCGATCTTGTTTTTCAGTTCTATCGTTGGTGGAATTCAAAGCCGAAAAGAAATTGAATGGCGCTTGGCCTTATTGTTTGCCTCGGTTTCAGCGGTTTTCATAGCGTTGACCAAATTCTTTGTCCTTCCCATTTTACCTAAAGAATTTTTTGTTTTCGGTTTGAAGGTTTCAACGCAAAGTATTTTGCTTCTGTTGTTTGTGACCATCATGTACATTGTTGCCTACAAATTGCTTAATCCGAAAAAAGCGAAAGGCAAAGGACTTGTTTCATTGGCCCTGAACGCTGCTGTTGTAGGTGTGTTGGGATCCCTCATTGGCGTGGGCGGTGGATTTCTCATTGTTCCTGCTATTTATGCGTATCGCAACACAACGATGTCTGCAGCCATTGCTTCAACCTTTGTAGTTATTACATTGAACTCCGCCTCTGGATTAGCAGTTTCCTATTCAGAATTAAACACATTGAATTTTTCCATCTTAATACCCTTCCTAGCCTTGGCTGTTGTGGGTGTTGTAGTTGGAACTCTACTCTCTAAAAAATGGTCCGATGCGATTTTGCGAAAGTCCTTCGTTGTACTTTTGCTGGCCGTGGGAACGTATATGTTAACGAAAGAATTAATTGAGATACTATGAAAATTGAACAGATTTACACCGGTTGTTTAGCGCAAGGCGCCTACTACATTGAAAGCAATGGAGAGGCCGTAATTATTGATCCGCTTCGGGATACGAAAGCATACACAGATAGAGCAAACGCTTCAGGCGCGAAGATCAAATACATCTTGGAGACGCATTTCCATGCAGATTTTGTAAGTGGACATTTAGACCTTCAGGTATACACAGGAGCTACTATTGTTTTCGGTCCGAATGCGAAGACTGAATTCATTTCGCACATGGCTACTGATGGAGAAATTCTTCAAGTTGGAAACTGCACCATTGAAGTGTTGCACACACCTGGACACACCATGGAGAGCACGTGTTATTTGCTTCGCGATGAAAACGGAAAGCAAGTAGCGGTATTTACCGGAGATACATTATTCATTGGTGATGTCGGAAGACCGGATTTGGCGCAGAAGTCAGGTGAATTAACGAAAGAAGATTTAGCCGGATACTTGTACGATAGTTTGAGAAACAAATTAATGCCGTTGGAAAACGACATTACTGTTTATCCTGCGCACGGCGCGGGCTCTGCTTGTGGAAAGAACATGAGTAAGGAGACTTTCGATACTTTGGGCCATCAGAAGGAAGTGAATTACGCGCTGCAAGACATGACAAAAGAGGCGTTTATTCAGGAAGTTACTGCGGGTCTATTGCCTCCGCCGTTTTATTTCCCTGAGAATGTTGCTATGAACAAGAAAGGAGTTTCTTCGTTGGAAGGAGTTGTTCAACATTCATTGAAGCCGCTGTCTGTAGAGGCATTCACGGTATTGATGGAAGATGACAGTGTGTTGTTATTAGACGTTCGTGGCCCGCAAGTATTCTGCAAAGGCTTCGTTCCGGGATCAATAAACATTGGGTTGAAAGGCGATTTTGCTCCGTGGGTTGGGACATTAATTACAGACATGAAGCAACGCATTGCGTTGGTTACAGAGCCGGGTCAGGAAGAAGAAGCGATTACGCGTTTGGCGCGTGTGGGTTACGACGGGGTTGTAGGATATTTAGATGGCGGATTCGAGTCGTGGGATAATTCAGAAAATGAGATTGATCAGATTGAAAGCATTTCTGCCGAGCAATTTGCGGAGTTGGCTTCAGAAAAAAAAGTGAATACTGTAGATGTTCGCAAGCCAACAGAATTTGAGTCAGAGCACCTGGAATCCGTGACTAGCGCGCCGCTGCACGAATTGAATCAGCACATGAGTGTCTTCAAAACGGGAGAGAACAATTACATTCATTGTGCAGGTGGATACCGCAGCATGATAGCGGCAAGTATTTTGAAAAGCCGAGGAATACACAATGTCATTGACATTGCGGGAGGATACAACGCTATTTCTAAGACCTCTTTGCCGAAAACCAATTTCGTTTGTCCGAGTACGCTATAACCTTCGGTTTGTCATATATTTGCACAATTAATAAATAAGTTATGGGTAAGTTCGGTACAATGGAGATTGTTTTGATTCTTGCGGTGATTTTGCTTCTTTTCGGAGGTAAGAAAATTCCAGAATTGATGCGTGGTCTAGGCAAGGGAATGAAGGAATTCAAAGACGCTAGCAAAGGCGAAGGAACTTCTTCAACTCCTTCAGAGTCAGAAAAGATCGAGAATAAATAACATCTATTCCCAATGGTGTTTCATTCGTTGAAGGAAGTTCAGTCTGAGCTTTCCTCAAAATCCGTTTCTTTAAAAAACGTTGTTTCGCAGTATCTTCAGAACATTGAAGCGCGCATGAATTTGAATGCGTTCTTGGAAGTATGGGGAGACGAGGCATTAGAACATGCCGAGCTTATTCAACAAAAAATAGACAATGGAACCGCGGGTAAACTTGCGGGAATGGTCATTGCCATTAAAGATAACATCTGTTACAAAAATCATAAAGTTTCTGCATCTTCTAAAATCCTTGAGGGATTTGAATCGTTGTACAGCGCAACCGTTGTAGAACGCATTCTTGCAGAAGATGCCATTATCATTGGAAGACTGAATTGTGACGAGTTCGCCATGGGATCTTCCAACGAAACGTCTTATTTCGGCGCTGTAAAAAATCCACTGAACGAAAATTGTGTGCCTGGAGGATCTTCGGGTGGCGCATCTGCAGCAGTAGCTGCAGATTTTTGTTTAGCCGCATTGGGAAGCGACACTGGAGGATCTATTCGTCAGCCAGCCTCCTTCACTGGAATCGTAGGTATGAAACCTACATATGGTGCGGTTTCTAGATGTGGACTCATAGCTTATGCATCCAGTTTCGATCAGATTGGCCCAATGACCAAGTGTGTTGAAGACGCAGAATTATTACTGAAAATTATTGGCGGTCCTGACGCCTACGACAGCACCACGTTGTTGGAAGCATTACCAGCAGCGGCAGTTCGCGCAAGCAAACCGAAAATTGCATATTTGAAAGAGGCGGTTGAAAGCGAAGCGGTTCATCCGGAAATTCGCGATCGCATCAATTCAATCTTAGATAAATTAAAGTCGGAAGGGTACACGGTTGAACCGATCTCTTTCCCGTATTTAGATTATATGGTTCCCGCGTATTACGTGTTAACCACGGCTGAAGCGTCTTCCAACCTAGCCCGTTTCGACGGAATTAATTACGGTTATAGAAGTAAAGAAGCGAAAGGCATTGACGAGACCTACAGAAAAAGCAGAACGGAAGGATTTGGTCGCGAAGTAAAGCGCAGAATTTTATTGGGTTCGTTCGTGTTGAGTTCAGGATATATAGATGCCTATTATGGCACGGGACAGCGGGTGAGACGAGTGTTGCAAGAAAAGACGAAAGCTATTTTCGATCAATACGACTTCTTACTTTCACCCACTTGCACAGATGTTGCATTTGAATTTGGGGCAAAATCGAAGGATCCCATTTCCATGTACATGCAAGATATTTTCACTGTGCATGCAAACCTTACTGGTAATCCTGCGATATCTATTCCATGTGGAAAAGAGTCAAAAACAGGCCTTCCATTTGGCCTTCAAGTGACTGCCCGTCACAAAGAAGACAACGATTTGTTTGTCTTTTCAAAATTGCTAGAG
>JBEIFO010000231.1:0-4092 GCA_040382375.1 Crocinitomicaceae bacterium | reverse complement strand
GTCCATCGAGCTTAACCGATCAAATCTTCATCAAAGCGCAACGTATTCGTACCATCGAAGAAAAAGGGGAAAGTAAAGTAGGTGAGGGGATTGAAGATGAGTTTGTAGGTATCATTAATTACAGCTTAATGGCTCTTATTCAGCTGGAATTACCTTCAGATGCTCCACTAGAACTTGAAGTAGAAAACGCGATTTCCTTGTATACCGAACAAGCCCAAATTACCAAGGAATTAATGATGAACAAGAATCACGATTACGGAGAAGCTTGGCGCGACATGCGTGTTTCATCGTTCACGGATTTGATTCTCATGAAGATCCTACGCATCAAACAGATTGAAGACAACGCAGGCAAAACGCTCGTTTCCGAGGGAATCGATAGCGGTTTTCGCGATATGATCAATTATGCTGTTTTTGCGTTGATACAGATGTCTGAACAATAGTATCAACCAGTGTTTTCAAATACCTGTTGAAAACTACCAACCATTGTGAATTTCCGAAGTTATTCTGCGTATTACTTTCGAAGTCTGATTTAGAACAGACGAGATGGCTCAAGAAGTTAAATACACAGAAGACAACATTAAATCCCTCGAGTGGTACGAACACATTCGTCTGCGCCCGGGGATGTACATAGGTAAACTTGGCGACGGGACTACTGCCGACGACGGTATCTATGTTTTGTTGAAGGAAATTATGGACAACTCCATTGACGAATTTGTCATGGGGAATGGAAAGAATGTTGAAATTGTCATTAAAGACGGAACCGTTACCGTTCGCGATTACGGAAGAGGTATTCCGTTGGGAAAGGTGATCGATTGCGTTTCGAAAATAAATACCGGTGGTAAATACGACTCTCGAGCTTTCAAGAAATCTGTGGGTTTAAATGGTGTCGGTACAAAAGCAGTGAACGCACTCAGTTCTTTCTTCCGCGTTGAATCGTTTCGCGAAGGCGAAATGAAAGCTGCAGAATTCGGTAAAGGAGAAATAACACAAGATTTTAAAATAGCTAAATCAACCGAGAAGAACGGAACACTCATGTCGTTCATTCCCGATGAAAGCATATTTGTCAATTATCAATATCGTTCGCAACACATCGAACGATTACTTTGGAATTACTGCTATCTGAATGCTGGACTAACCATCATCTTCAACGGACAGAAATTCAAATCTGAAAATGGATTGCGCGATTTGCTCGCAGCCAACATGACTGAGGATCCGTTGTACAATGCCATTCACTTGAAAAGTGATGACATTGAAGTAGCCATCACGCACACGAATTCATACGGAGAAGAATATTACAGTTTCGTAAACGGACAGTACACCACACAAGGTGGAACACATCAGGCGGCTTTCCGTGAAGCCTATGTGAAAGTCATTCGTGACTTTTTCAAGAAAGACTACGAAGCAGTCGATGTTCGTTCGGGAATTGTTGCTGCCGTGGCTATAAAAGTCATTGAGCCGGTTTTCGAATCGCAGACTAAAACGAAATTAGGTTCGAATGAAATTGAACCAAACGGAAAAAGTGTTAAGGCGTTTATTTTAGAATTCCTTCAAAAAGAACTCGACAATTTCTTGCATAGAAATCCAGAAATTGCGCAAAGTCTCTTGAAGAAAATTCTTCAATCAGAAAGAGAAAGAAAGGAACTTGCGGGTATCGCCAAATTAGCCAGAGAGCGCGCCAAGAAATCGAACTTACATAACAAGAAGCTTCGCGATTGCAAAGTGCATTACGCCGATAAAAGCGACTTGGCCAATGCTACAACGTTGTTCATTACCGAGGGAGATTCCGCTTCGGGGTCTATTACCATTTCTCGAAATGTGCAGACGCAAGCCGTTTTCAGTTTGAAGGGAAAGCCCTTGAATACGTATGGTTTAACTAAGAAAGTCGTTTACGAAAACGAAGAGTTCAACTTATTGCAAGCGGCACTTGATATTGAAGACGGACTTGATTCACTTCGATACAACAATGTGGTTATTGCAACCGATGCCGATGTCGATGGCATGCACATTCGACTTTTGATGATCACCTTCTTCCTTCAATTCTTCCCTGACTTGGTGAAATCTGGACACTTGTATGTCCTTTCAACACCTTTATTTCGCGTGAGAAACAAGAAGGAAACCATTTATTGCTACTCCGATTTGGAACGTCAACATGCCATTCAGAAATTAGGAACCAAGCCGGAAATCACCCGATTCAAGGGATTGGGAGAGATTTCTCCAGAAGAGTTCAAATTCTTTATTGGTGAAAACATTCGATTAGAACCAGTAGTAATCACGAAAGACATTCACATCAAAGACATTCTTGAATTCTATATGGGAAAGAACACTCCCGATAGACAAGACTTCATCATTCGAAACCTGCGTGTAGAGAAAGATGAAATCGTTGAAAAGAAGGAAATAGAAACTGAACCAGAAACAGAATAGGAGAGGAGATGGAAGAAAATACAAATCCAGAGGAAAATAAATTAGGAAACGTAATTGGCGTTACCGACCTCTACGAAGGTTGGTTTCTCGAATATGCGTCTTATGTTATTTTGGAAAGAGCCGTTCCCCATTTATACGACGGTTTGAAACCTGTACAACGCAGAATTTTGCACAGCTTGTGGGAAATGGACGATGGTCGTTTCAACAAGGTGGCGAACGTAATTGGAAATACCATGAAGTATCATCCGCATGGAGATGCTTCTATCGGCGATGCCTTGGTTCAAATCGGACAAAAGAATTTACTCATCGACACCCAAGGAAACTGGGGGAATATTTTCACAGGCGACAGCGCTGCAGCTCCACGTTACATTGAATCGCGATTGAACAAGCTCTCTCAAGAGATAATCTTCAATCCGAAAACAACCACGTGGTTGGCGAGTTATGACGGAAGAAACAAGGAGCCGGAAACGCTTCCTGTTAAATTTCCTCTTTTACTTTCTTTAGGTGTTGAAGGAATTGCCGTGGGATTGGCGTGTAAAATTCTTCCGCACAACTTCGTGGAATTGATTGATGCCAGTATTGATGTGCTTCGTGGAAAGAAGACCCACATTGTTCCCGATTTCCTTACCGGCGGAATGGCCGATTTCTCGGATTACAACGGCGGACTTCGCGGTGGAAAGGTTCGCGTTCGCGCGAAAATAAAAAAAGACGATGCCGCGCGTTGCCTAGTTATTACCGAAATTCCATTTGGAACAACGACGTCTTCATTAATTGATTCAATCTTGAAAGCCAACGACAAAGGCAAAATCAAGATTAAGAAAATTGAAGACAATACCGCCGCGGTTGTTGAAATCATGGTTCACTTGGCAACAGGTGTTTCTCCAGATAAGACCATTGATGCGTTATACGCCTTCACCGATTGTGAAATAAGCATTTCTCCGAACTCGTGTGTTATCCACGATGATCGTCCGAAATTCCTTCCTGTCGATGAACTGTTGAAGATTTCAGCAGACAGAACCCGCGATTTAATTGGAAAGGAACTGGAAATTCAGCTGAATGAACTTCAAGAAAGCTGGCATTTCGCTTCGTTGGAAAAGATTTTCATTGAGAAGAGAATCTACCGAGACATTGAAGAATGTGAAACGTGGGATGACATCATTCTTGCGATTCACAAAGGATTAAAGCCACATACCAAGAAATTCTTGCGTGCGGTGACAGATGAAGATGTGGCTCGCTTGACTGAAATCAAGATCAAACGAATTTCGAAATTCGATAGCAACAAGGCAGACGATTTCATTTCTAGGTTGGAAGGTGAAATTGATCAGGTCAAAGAAAAACTGAATCATCTGACAGATACGGCCATAGCCTATTTCAAAGATTTGAAGGCGAAATACGGCAAAGGAAGAGAGCGTAAAACGGAAATCAGAACCTTCGATACCGTTCAGGCGGCTGCAGTGGCTATCGCTAACGCCAAACTTTCTGTGAATTTAGCAGAAGGCTTCGCTGGAATTGGATTGAAGCGCGACGAAGGCGAATTCGTTTGTGAATGTTCCGACATTGATGATATCATTGTTTTCCGTAGAGACGGAAAAATGATGGTTTCGAAAGTTCAACAGAAGGCTTTCTTCGGAAAAGACATCATTCACATTGCTGTTTGGAAGAAAGACGACC
>JBEIFO010000230.1:0-4112 GCA_040382375.1 Crocinitomicaceae bacterium | reverse complement strand
CATTGTAGATTACATGAAGGGCGACAAAACGAAGATGTCTCCGATTATGACCAACTCTGAAAGCATTTATCAATTTGGAAACAATGCTTACGGAAAGCCTGCAACCGGATTGAACATCATGCGTGAAACCATTATGGGAAGAGAGTTGTTCGACTATGCGTTCAAAGAGTATTGCAGAAGATGGGCGTTCAGACATCCGACTCCAGAGGATTTCTTCCGCACTATGGAAGATGCCAGTGCTGTTGACTTGGATTGGTTCTGGAGAGGATGGTTTTACACGACAGAGCATTGCGACATGAACTTGAAGAGTGTTCGTGAATTCACCATTAACGGTCGTGACCCGAAAGTTGAAAAAGCTTTATTGAAATCCAAAGCAGATGCTCAACCGGCAGACATTTCATTAACACGCGACAAACAAGAAGGAATTATTCCTATCGTAGATCAGAATCCTGTTACCCGCGATAAATACAACGACGACAATCCCTACGCTGTATCCGCTGAAGACGAAAAGAGATACGAAGAGTACAAAAAGAACTTAACTCCAGAAGAGCAGAAGCTTCTAAACGAAACGAATTACTTCTATGAGCTTACAGTTGAGAATGTTGGAGGACTGCTTATGCCTGTAATCTTCGAATTCACTTTTGAAGATGGAACCAAGCAAATTGAACGCATACCTGCTGAAATCTGGAAGATGTCTGAAGCCACCGCTAGCAAGGTTTTCCGTTTCGGAAAGAAAGTAACCAACATTGCCTTAGACCCATTATTGGAAACAGCAGATGTTGAGTTGAACAACAATTTTTGGCCGACAAAGAATGTGCCTTCGCAGTTTGAAATTTTTAAACAGAAACGCTAACAGGGGCGAAATATCTTTCGCCCACTTAAAAAGAAAGATTTTTCGCCAAGACAAGGGCGAAATATTTTTCGCCCTGATTAACACGTAAATTTTCGCCCTTAAATGAGGTTGAGGCGATTTAAAAGAGATTCTTTGAAATTGCGACCGATGCTAATTTCTGCGGAAGGCATCTTGATCATTTGTCTCGCCATGTCAATGTCTACAATACAATTGAGATTAATGACTGAACTTCGGTTGACTTGCACGAAATCTTTTTGAGGAAGCTTAGCTTGCAATTCTTTTAAGGAAATCTTACAATTTACCAATCGCTGAGCAACAGAAATACTGCTGTATTTTCCATCTACCTCAATGTATTCAATATCAGCTATGGCAATCTTTTTTAGCTTATTGCCAATGCGAGTGTAAAGGCAACCTTCAACGGGCATGCTCTCTGTAACAAATCCAATGGTTTCGTTCGAATGTTCAACCGCCAAATCAATGCTTCGCTCCAATTCAACTCGAACAATGGGCTTTGCAATAAATGCAAGAGGGGCTAATTTCTTAGCCTTATTGAACGTCTCATCATTCGTGTTTCCAGTTAAAAATAGTATTTGACACTTTCTAATTTGCAGCAGTTTTTTCGCCAATTCAATCCCATCGACATTTCCCTTGATTTCAATATCGGAAATAACAACATGCGGATTATGCACGGAATAAGCCACCAGAGCATCTACAGCGTTGTCTACTAAAGCTACTATCGTGTGTCCTAAATCTGAAATAATTACATCTAGTAAAGCGCGAATTAATTCATCGTCTTCAACTATTAAAATTCGGATTTTCGCAGTTTCAGAAACCACCAAGTCACTCTTTTCGTCCATAATATTCAATCTGTTTAAGATGCGGCTAAATAACAACCAATAGAATTAACAAACAATACCTTATTGTTAAGTGTTGAAAAGCCACAATTTCTAAATGAAAATTCTGCTTTAATTTTGCATGGTATGAATATTTTCGCTCAAACAGAAACAGAAGAAGAAGTATTGCTAGATGTTGTTACGGATGAACAATATCAAATCGTTGTCTTCAACGATCATGTGAATACTTTCGATCACGTTATTCAATCTTTAATGTCCATTTGCAATCATGAATGGATTCAAGCGGAGCAATGTGCTTTGCTTATTCATACAACTGGCAAGACGGTTGTGAAATCGGGGCCATACAAAGAGATGGAACGCATGTGCACTGCTCTTCACGACAGAAGCATTACGGCTGAAATAGAAAAAAAGTAAGCAGGTTGAACACGCGCTTGGATCAAATTCTAAAAATGTTAGAGACGCATCCAAGCGATCCTTTTTTGCACTATGCCACTGCCCTTGAATATGAAAAGCTCGAACAAAATGAACGGGCCATCGAAATTCTAGAAAAATTATTACTGACTCAATCTGAGTATTTGCCCACTTATTTCAAAACCGGACAGCTCCATGAATTGATTGGAAACAACGAACGAGCAATAGAGCTTTATCTGCAAGGAAGAAAATTAGCCCGCATTCAGAAAGACTTCAAAACCGAAGGAGAACTTTCGGAAGCGCTGATGCTCTTAGATGTGTTTGACGAATGAGTATCACCCCTTCCCTACCCAAAATTGGATTTTACTGCAGCTCTATCAGTTGGGGCGGATTGGAGATGAACAGCGTTCGCTATGCGCAAGCCCTTAAGCAAGAAAATTTCGAAATTCAATTGTACGGTGTTGAAGGAACTTCCTTCTTCCAATCGGCTACTGAATTGGGTTTGCCGATTCAGGCGGTTCCGCGAAACAAAAAATATTTCGACTTCATGCATGCGCGAAGTCTTGCAAAGATTTTTCAAAAAGATGGAATTGAGATTGTCCATTTTCGCGACAATCGCGATCTTGATTTTTTAGGATGGTTGAAATTTTTCTCTTCCAGAGAAATAAAATTGGTTTACCATCAAGCCATGCAACTCGGTGTTCCGAAGAAAGACATCATACATACATTCCGTTTCAACCGAATAGATGCTTGGGTTTCTACCTTGAATTACATGAAGAAGCAAGTGCTTTCGCACACGAAGTTTCCTGAAAAGAAACTTCATGTTATACCGCTAGGAACCAACATAGACAGCACTTCCATTCATTCTAAAGAAGAAGCCCGCAAGCTTTTGAATTTACATTCCGATAAATTTCTTGTTGGTGTAGTTGGAAGGTTAGACGAGAAAAAAGGTCAGCTTGAAGTGATTCAAGCACTTTCGTTGTTGAAGGACAGTGAAAAAAACATTCATGTTGTTTTCATTGGCGACAAAACAAAAAATGAAGCCGATGCGTATGTTCAAAAATTGCAACATGCCATTGAGTTTAATCATCTTCAGGAGAAAACAACCTTCCTTCCTCATCAATCAGACATGCAACTATTGTATAGTGCATTTGATTTGGTTATTGTACCTAGTTGGGAGGAAACATTCGGGACGGTAACTATAGAAGCCATGGCCAGTGGAGTTCCTGTGATTGGAAGCAACACAGCCGGCACCGCAGAAATATTGGAGAATGAAACTTTTCTTTTCCATGCAAAGAATCCGGAAGACCTTTCTTCAACGCTCCTGAATATCTTAAAAAACAACGACCTACGTGCAAAGTGGGCAGTTGACCTTCAATATAAATTTCAGGAAAAATATTCCATGCAAGCCAGCATTTCGGCCTGGAAAGAACTTTTATTACACAAACTATGATCAGCTACAAACCCTCTGATTGGTTAAATTTTTTATTTAGCTTTCACAAGTCTGACACCTTTAGACAACTTGGCGTACTTATGATTGCACTTGGCCTTTATGCCTACGGTGTTCGATATGTTGAAAAGGAATATTTTCACATTGACGTGAATAGTGAAATATCGAAGCTCACCATTTTGCATACGATTTTAGGAACCGTAATGAGTTTGTTGTTGGTGTTCCGCACCAACACTGCCTACGATCGTTGGTGGGAAGGACGTAAGTTATGGGGCAGTCTGACAAACAGCAGTCGAAACTTAGCTTCGAAAATGAATGCCATACTTCATTTTTCGGATCACGAGAATCGCAATTTTTATCGCAAAAGCATTCCCTTATTCGCAATAACCTTGTCGCACCATTTACTTCTAGAAAAGACGAGAACTGAGCTCGATCAAGATTTTACAGATGAATTCGAGATGCCAGCAGATGTCCAGCATAAACCAAATTATTTGGCATCTATTATTCACAACAGAACCTATAAACTTCGAAAAGAAGAAAAAAT
>JBEIFO010000229.1:0-4113 GCA_040382375.1 Crocinitomicaceae bacterium | reverse complement strand
GAGATTGAACTTGTGTGGCAAGCCGTCACTCATTGATGCAGGTAACTCAACAAATACCGCGTTGTTCTTCGCATCGTACTCGTAATACAACCATTTATTATCAAGTGTTGGACGAATGGTTGAAATTCCGCTTAACCCGTCACGCACTGTAAGTCTAATGTTACCCTTCGCCCCGCTCTTTGGTACACTCTGACTAACGAAATCTATGCTCGGCGATTCATTATCGGTGGCATACGAGAATATTCCTAAAGAAGAGCACGTTGCTACAATGTTTGTCCCTTCAACAGACCCGCCTATTGACTTTCTATTTGCACCTTCGCCTTGAACAACTACCACCTTCTTTCTTCGCTCTGAAGAGGTTTTACTTAAATCGAATTTGACCTTCACCGGGGTGTATAGTGCAATACCTGAATGACCGATATCTACGACTGGAGGCATTAGCGAATCATGAACACGCTCTATCATTTGCAAATAAACATCGTCAAACAAACTCGAACTTTGAAAGACCATGCTCCCGCCTTTGAACGAGATAACTTTCTCTTCACCAGCTGGAATTAATTTATCTCTTGAAGATCTTTTCCAAGGCGCCTTCATTGCGCATACATATCCGTTTGCTGTTGTTATCTTGCCATTCCAATCTTCGGCCTCAAACACCACCTCGTGAACAGCAGTGTCTTGGATATTTATTGGAGTGTGACTGCTATTGACTTCATTTTTTAAATGCTGCACTTCGGGCAAGGAACAACGGTACCACTGCCCTGATTTCGATTTATAAATTCCCATTGGAACAAATCCATTAATCGCTTTCGTTGTATTGAAATTCACCGATTGAATTTCCATCGAATACAACAAGGCACCATCTACTTTAACACGAATCGACTGCACTCCGCATTCACCGCTGCCTTTCACATATCTATCAATAATGCGAACAGCTAATTCAAGATTTCCTTTTTCAATGACAAGGGGCTGATCTCTGGAAGAACCTTTGCCTTTTGTGAAGCTTGCAATTTCGGGAAGAAAACTTTGGCTCAACTCACTCGCCGCTCTTCCCGACCAAGCGCTGAAAGATTCAAGGGCAGGAGCTAACGTATCAAGCACTGGCAATCCGAATGAAATCGGATCTAAACATAAGTCTGTTCCATTCTCACGCACTTCAAAATGCACGTGTGGTCCTGAGCTTGAGCCTGAGTTTCCGCTGAGCGCAATGACCTCTCCCCTAGAAATTTTTACTTGCCCTTCTTTCGGATACCAATCCAAATCATACGATTCCTTTGCAAAATGTTGCAACCTCACCAATGAATCTAATCGCGGACTGAACTTTTGAAGATGTCCGTACACGGTGGTGTATCCTTCAGGGTGGGTTATATAAATTGCCTTGCCGTATCCAACCGGAGAAATCTTAACTCGAGAAACATACCCATCACCGGACGCGAATACCTGGAGCCCCTCTCGCTCATTTGTTCTTAAATCCAGTCCTGAATGAAAATGATTCGACCGAATCTCAGCAAAAGACCCCGCGAGATGAAGAGGAATATCTAAAGGAGATCCGCAATTCCATTTTGGTGCTTGTGCAAAACTTAGCGAAACGCTAAAAAGCAAAGCAACGAGAAGTTTATTTTTTAGTTTACTGAAAGTCATAGTGCAAAATGGGTGAAAAACACCAAAGGCGTTCGTTATGCCTGAAATTTTATTCACAACGCCCGCGTAAAAAAAGCGAAGGGCTATGGACTCTTTTTAACTAACTTTGTGACGCTTCAACAAAAGCTATACGTATTTATGGAATCGGCTCAACACTTTGAAACACTTACAGCAAAAATTCACGAATTGGGTGAATCTAAGCGCAATGCAGTAAACGCATTAGCGAAAGTAAACGAAGAATTAGCCTCGGTATACAAAATCAACAAAGGTCTCCAATCTCAGATTGAGGACTTAAATGTTAAAATAGAAGAGTTAGAAGCAAACCAATCGTTGAGGAATGAAACACAAATAGATCATGTTCATTCAACTAAGCAGAGAATCAACGCATTGGTAAAAGAGATAGACGAATGTCTTTTACTATTAAACAAATAGTGGAACAATGAGCGAAGTAACCCTACAAATATCCATTGCTGGTAAAAATTACCCCCTCTCGGTGAAGGCTTCTGAAGAAGCTGCAATCCGCAAAGCAGAGGCGCAATTGGAAGAGGCCGTTTCCATGTTTCAAAAAAACTATTCGGTAAAAGACAGAGGAGATTTACTAGCCATGGCGGCTTTACAAATCATAACTAAACTAAACAACACCCCTGCCCAGGTTATAGAAAAAACCATTGAGGTTGTGGTGGAAAAGGAAGTCATTGTTGAGAAAGAAGTTACGATTGAAAAAGAAGCTGCCGCACCCGATTATACCGAGCAATTCTCAGCATTAGAGAATCTCGTTAACGGATACTTGGCGAACTAGTCCACTATTCTCTTCCACTCTGCTTTAGGAAACGGACCCGAACGTCCGCATGTGGAACACTAATACTTTTACAGTATGGATGGCAGTGTATTGATTATTGTTTGCTCAATTACCGGAGTAATCAGTGGCGCTCTTCTTACCTACTTTGTTTTGAATGGTGCTTTAAAGTCTAAGAAAGACGGCATTATTGAAGAAGCGAAGAAAGAAGGAGAAACCCTTAAAGAGAAAAAAATTCTTCAAGCCAAAGAGAAATTTTTGGAGATGAAGTCGCAGCATGACCGTGAGGTTGGCGAGAAAAACAACAAGGTGAAACAAGCGGAAGACCGCATTAAGAATCGCGAACGCGAAATTTCACAGCAACAAGAACAACTGAAGCGCAAAGAAAAAGAGGCCGATGCTCAAAAGGAAAACGCGACGAAGTTGATCGAATTGAATGAAAAGAAGTCGGGAGATTTAGAAAAATCGTCACAAAAAATCATCGCTCAATTAGAAGACCTTTCTAAACTTTCTGCCGATGATGCGAAAGCACAGTTGATGGAAATGTTGAAAGAAGATGCGCGTAACGCTTGTGCCTCTCAGATTCAAGGAATCGTGGATGAAGCCAAACTTAAAGCGAACCAAGAAGCGAAGAAAATTGTTATTCAAACCATTCAACGCACCGCTGTAGAGCACGCTGTTGAAAATAGCGTTTCAGTATTCAATATTGAAAACGACGAAATCAAAGGACGCATCATTGGTCGCGAAGGACGCAACATTCGCGCGCTGGAAGCAGCTACCGGAGTTGAAATTATTGTAGACGATACACCTGAGGCGATTGTTCTTTCTTGTTTCGATCCAGTTCGTAGAGAGATTGCACGTCTTTCTCTTCACCAATTGGTGACAGACGGACGTATTCACCCAGCGCGTATTGAAGAGGTTGTTGCGAAGGTTAGCAAGAACATTGAAGAGGAGATTGTTGAAGTTGGAAAGCGTACCTGTATTGAAATGGGTATTCACGGTCTTCACAGCGAATTGGTTCGCATGGTTGGACGCATGAAGTATCGTTCTTCTTACGGACAAAACTTATTGCAACACAGCCGCGAAGTAGCCAACCTTTGCGCTACCATGGCAAGCGAATTGGGATTGAATCCGAAAGCTGCGCGCAGAGCAGGATTGCTTCATGATATTGGAAAAGTTCCAGACACTGAAAGCGAATTGCCGCACGCAGTGTTGGGTATGAAGTTGGCCGAGAAGTATGGTGAAAAACCCGACGTTTGTAACGCCATCGGAGCTCACCACGACGAGGTTGAAATGACTACCTTGCTTTCGCCAATTATACAAGTTTGTGATGCTATCTCAGGAGCTCGTCCTGGCGCTCGTAGAGAAGTGGTTGAAGCGTACATTCAGCGTTTACGTGATTTAGAGAATTTAGCTTTGGAATATCCTGGTGTGTCTAAATCGTTTGCTATTCAAGCGGGTCGTGAGTTGCGTGTAATGGTTGAGGCGGATCGTGTAACAGATGATCAAGCAGATGCATTGGCGATTTCATTGGCTTCTCGTATTGAAACTGAAATGACTTATCCTGGCCAAGTCCGTGTAACGGTTATCCGTGAAAAGCGTGCTGTGGGAATTGCGAGATAATCTCTTGCATTAGACGAACAAAAACGCCCGCGAATGCGGGCGTTTTTTATTTCAAT
>JBEIFO010000228.1:0-4115 GCA_040382375.1 Crocinitomicaceae bacterium | reverse complement strand
TGCTTATACGATGAACAGTGGTTCAGTGAATGTCTCCCCCATTTTCGCGAAAATGGTCAATGAATATGCAACCACCCTTGGTCCTAGCGTGACCGTATATTCATGCATTGCGCCTTTATCAAGCGCCTTTATCCCTTCCAAACAATATGCTTATTTGAACACCAAGAATGAGCAAACACTTAACGCCATTCGCGACAACCTTCAACCAGGAGTAAAATTCGCAGATGTGTTGGCAGAAATGAATGCGTATCGCAAAGAGAAACTCTTCTTCGGCACGGATCACCACTGGACGGCCTACGGGGCCTATCATGCCTACGTTGCATTCTGTAAATCGGCTGGACTTAATCCTGCTAACCTTTCAGACATGGATCATGAAATTAGAGGGCCATTTTTAGGATCACTGTATGATTTAACGAGAGACGAAAGCGTAAAGGAGCATCCAGACACCCTCGAATTATTCAAGCCCCGCGTTACCACAGAACTTGTTTATTACGGCCCAAGTGGATTTGACAAACCCGTTAAATGCTCGCTATTCAGCATGGCCAAAGGTTACCCAAGTTTCATTTCAGGTGACCACCCTTTGGAAAAAATAACCACAAGTGTTAAAAATGGAAGAAAAGCGTGCGTGGTTAAGAATTCCATGGGTAACGCATTCTGCGTCTATTTAGTGAACCACTACGAAGAAATATATGTGGTAGATTTCCGTTATTCAAAGCATAATTTGGTGCGTCTTATAAAAGACAACCAAGTTAACGATCTCATTTTCGGAATGGGTATGTATGGTGCTATGAGCAAAGGCACCATTCAAATGATGAGGCAATTGGGTTTGAATAAATCATCATCTTCGTCAAGTACATCTTCGCCTGCAAAAACCGCAAGCAAAACAACTAACAAAAGCAAAAGCACAGCCAAATCAAAAAAAAGGTAAAAAATGAAAACACGATTGATAGCTGGACTATTCTTTTCTCTTATCACGAGCATTTCTTTTGCTCAGACCTATGCCGAATCTATTGCCTTGTTGGGCATAGATACCAGCTACTCTTTTATTCAATTTCCTTCGAATGAAGCGGCCATGCTTTTTCAGAAAAACATGAATAAATCACTTCAAGGCGGAAGAACAGTTATCTATCATTACGGTGCCAGTCATATTCAATCTGAAATTGTAACTACCCAAGCTGGTCAACTTTTAAAAAGTAAATATGGCAATGCGGGACCGGGCTTTTTATTTCCATTTTCAGCAGCGAACACCTACAACTCAATCAATTCTAAAACATCGCACACGGGAACTTGGACTTACGCGAAAAGCTTCCAACTGCCTCCTAAAATTCCATTGGGATTGCGAGGAATGACGGTAAGCACACAGGACACGACTTCCTCTTTCACGATAACCTTAAACACCCCTTTTCCGACTGAGAAGTATGCCCTTCAATTCTTTCTAGAACTGAATCAACTTACACCTGAAATTCAAGTATGTATTAACGATAATCAGTGCTATTACTTCAATCGTGATTCAATAAACAATCACATGGGAGAAACCTTTTTACCCATTCAATTTGAAGGTGAAATTCGTTCGGTAGAATTTGATTGGATGGGCCCAAGCGAAAAAGGTCAGATATTTACTTGCTACGGAATTAATGTTGAACACGAAAACAAAAAAGGACTCTTGTATGAATCTTTCGGTGTTGGCGCCTCGGCCTTTCAATCTGTTCTTTCAATTGCAAAACTAGAAGATCAAGCACCTCAATTACTTCCCGATATTGTAATTATAGACTTCGGAACAAACAACATTTTGGCCACGAACAAGATGGATAACAACATTCCGTCCTACGTGAAAAAGACGGTTGCAAAATTCAAAGCCATTAACCCCAATGTTTCTATCATATTCACTTCCATGCAAGACTTGTATAAAAATGGAAGATATATAGATGCAGGAATCCGCTTCAACGAAGTTGTTGATTCTATGGCCATGGCAACCAATTCGCTCTATTGGAATTTTTATGACCTCTCTGGTGGATATATGAAAATACGATTTTGGAACGAGCAAGGTTATGCGCAAAAAGACTTCATTCACCTTTCAAAAAAAGGTTATGAACTCAAAGGATATTTACTTTACAAAAGTTTTGAAAATACCCTTCAACTTTTAGCAACGAATTCAAAGCAAGAATCGCTTCATTTCCCCGTTAAATTGTACAAAGATTTACTTCTTAAAAAACCCGAACCCGAAGCGCCAAAACCTCCTAAAAAAACAGATCCTCCCGCTACTAGTAAGAAAACTTACACCGTAAAAAAAGGCGATACGCTCTCGAGTATTGCGCGTAAAAACAAAACAACCGTTGCAAAACTAAAGAAGCTAAACAAGTTAAAAACGGACAAAGTAAAAGTTGGTCAGAAACTGAAATTGAAATAACATCAACGCTCAATGAATCGAACAAAACCACTTAATTCGCCGAGCAAAGTGGTAAGAAGAAAACGATTTTAATCTATTACGCTAGGAAATTAGCGAAAGCGAAATGAATGAGATACTTTCGTTGGTATTGTAAACATGCACGGAGCTTCATCCAAAAGATGCTGCGAAAGAAACTTTGAGAATACTATTCGATCTTTTTAAAATCTGAGTGCCCAACCGGCATTAATGATTGGAAACGCTTTCCCTTCCTTCAATAAATCAGAGTTGATTGGATTTTTAGTATCGGTGTTGTTATAGAGTAACGGAGTTTTTCCAAGGAAATACCCACCTTCAACAAAGACTACATTCTTCTTTGTTATGTAGAAATCGAAAAACGTTTTGAATTGCAATTCGTTGTAACGAACAAAGGTGTTGTTGTCTTCACCGCGAAAAGATCTTGTCATGGAGCGAAAGGCCAATCCTGCATTCACGCGAGAAGGAACTATCGCATAGGAAGCCTTAAAGCTCTGAGGAAGTGTGCCGAATACGGAAAAACGATCAGATACTTTCCAATCGACACCCACTAACGGAACAAAGAAATTACCGAAGAATTCACGGTTGTAGTACAGCCCGAATTTGTATCGAAACTTTTCAGACTCCGTAACCGTGAACAATGAGTAGGCACCTATTTGAAAAACATCTGAGAACGCAGCACCTAAATCAGCACCGGCAATTTTCGGAATAACTAATCCAGTAAATTTTACTTTCGGATTCTTCAATTGCACTTGCATTCCTATTGGAAGAGTTATTGAAGAATAAGCCGATGACAAAGAATCATTCCTCATTTCCAATTTCTCATAATGAGCACGAACGAAAAACGTATTTCCATTTTTCAAAACTTTCGGGATGAAAGCGTTCACGAATAAGTCGCTGGTTTGGGCACCTGCAGGGATATTGTACGCTTGCCGGTTAAAGGAAAAAATGTCCACGAAATATTGAGCACGGGTTGTCATTTGAATAAACAACACCGATAGAGCAACAAATATGATTCTTTTCATACCTGCAAAATACATTTAAATTACAAAACTCAATTAACATCACAATATAAATATGTTGAAAAATAGACGCAACAATTTCATTTTCACAATTATATAAAAACTATATTGGTTCATCATTGGTAAACCAATGGGCGTAAACCGAAAAGCCAAACGAGTAGGTAACCTTAACTAAATTTTTATGGACAACAAATTTTTCACCTTCATTAGGCCTTATTTGGGCTACATCGATTCTGGTAAAATGTTCAGACAACCGATTGGGTATGTTTATTTGGCTCTTGCCATATTAAACGCACTAATGCCGCTTTACATTATGTATGAGGCTGCTGACAACAATCTATTCGACGCGCCTGCAAAGGTGGTTGTGGTGTTCCTTATCCTGTGGCTAATTATTGCTGCAGCCGGCTGGGTTAGCTTCCAAATCTGGTGGGACAGAAAATCAAAAGTGAATGAAACCTCTATTGAAGGCGACGAGTTTGTTGCTATTCCGGTTTATTCACACTTCGTTCAAACCTTTGGAGAATGGGCTGGGACGTGGTTCGCAGTTGTTGGCTTCTTCTTCGGTATTTTCACTGAGCTTGTAGAAGAAAGCCGAATGATTGGCAGATTCATCCCAGGTGGCTTCATAAAGGGCGGTGGAATAGAAAGCGCTGTTATCTCTGTTATTGCAGGAT
>JBEIFO010000227.1:0-4122 GCA_040382375.1 Crocinitomicaceae bacterium | reverse complement strand
CATTGGTTTAGATCGTAAGTCTTCATTGAAAGGCGTAACCATGTCTTCTCCGGATATTCGTGCGGGGGTTTCCTTGTTAATAGCGGCATTGAGTGCGAAAGGAAAATCAACGATTCAGAACATTGAGCAGATCGATCGCGGGTATCAAGACATTGAAGCACGCCTGCAGGCTTTGGGCGCAGATATACGTCGCGTGTAATTCTTTGGCAAGAACTTTGGCTTGCGAACATCATACTGGTCTATATTTGAAATGAATTCAACAATTATGAAAAAAAATCTTGCCCCTTTCGCGTTGCTACTCGCAGTAGTTGCAATGTTCAGCTTCACCGCTGTTAAGCAGAATAACACAATCCCAACTTCAGCCAAAATCGGATTAGAGATTGGAGATGAAGCTCCGAACATTATTATGAAAGGAGTGGACGGAAGAGATCTAAAGCTTTCTTCATTAAGAGGAAAATTGGTTTTAATCGATTTCTGGGCATCATGGTGCGGACCTTGCCGCAGAGAGAATCCGAATGTTGTTGAAGCCTATAACAAATACAGCAAGGCAAAATTCAAAACAGCAAAAGGATTCGAAATCTTCTCGGTGAGTTTCGATCAAAATAAAGCGGCGTGGGAAGAAGCCATTGCGAAGGACGGATTGTTGTGGAAGAACCACGTGTGTGATATGAAAGGATGGGCCAATGCTGCCGGACAGCTATACGGAATATCAAGCATTCCTTCAAGTGTGTTAATTGATGAAAATGGAATTATTGTCGCGAAAAACCTTCGCGGACCGGCTTTAGATATGGAATTGGACAAGTATGTTTCTTCGTTCAAATGATCTAACGATATAAGTTATCTTTGCGGGCCGAATGACATTCGGCCCGTTTTGTTTTCTGACAGCCTGTCGCTCTTTTTGGCTTGGCTCAACGATTGTCAAATGGGGAATACATAAAATTTTAAGCGATGACAGAAGAATTGAATGACAATCAGTCACAAGAATTGGAAAATAACGAAGTGAACGAGACTCCGGTTGAGGAGACCGCAACAGAGGCTCCGGTGGAGGCAACAATAGAACCTACAGCTGATCAGTTAGTTGCAGAATGGAAAGATAAATATGTTCGTTTGACCGCAGATTTCGAGAATTTCAGAAGACAAAGAAATCTGGAACGAATTGAATTGTTGAAGAATGCTTCGAGAGATGTTATTGTTGACTTACTTCCAGTACTCGATGTTTTCGAATTGGCTATGAAATCCAATGAGACTAGTGAAGATATGACTGCAGTTAAGGAAGGCTTTTCATTAATCTACGGAAAGCTTTTTGGCGAATTGGAGAAGAAGGGGTTGAAGCCAATGGAGAGCAACGGCCTTCCTTTCAATGTAGATTTTCATGAGGCTATTACTGAGTTTCCAGCCCCAACGGAAGAGCAAAAGAACACAGTAATAGATACTGCTGAGAAGGGTTATTTGTTAAACGGGAATGTAATACGCTACGCCAAAGTAGTGGTAGGAAAATAATTATGGCTAAGAGAGATTATTACGACGTATTGGGTATTGCACGAAGTGCGAACGAGGCTGACATTAAAAAGGCCTATCGCAAATTGGCGATTCAATTCCACCCCGACAAAAATCCTGACGACAGTTCGGCTGAAGAGAAGTTCAAAGAAGCTGCGGAGGCTTACGAGGTGTTGAGTGATAATCAAAAACGTCAGCGCTACGATCAATTTGGTCATGCTGGAATGGGCGGCGGTGGCGGCGGACAAGGCTATGGTGGTGGAATGAATATGGACGATATCTTCTCTCAATTTGGAGATATCTTCGGAGGGTTTGGTGGAGGCGGAGGAAGCAGATCAAGTTCAAGAAGAGTCAAGGGCAGCAACCTTCGCATTCGTGTTAAATTGAATTTGGAAGAAATTGCGTTTGGAACCACAAAGAAAATCAAGGTGTTCAAAATGGCGAACGCCGATGGCGTTACCTACGATACGTGTTCGACTTGCGGAGGATCTGGTCAGATTCGTCGCGTGCAACAAACCATCTTAGGTGCCATGCAAACCGCAGCCACGTGTCATGTGTGCAGCGGTGCAGGAAAATCAATTAAAGATCGTCCGAAAGATGCCGATGCATACGGACAAGTTCGCAAAGAGGAAACCGTTGAGATTAAAATTCCAGCGGGTGTGGGTGAAGGAATGACCTTGAATGTTTCGGGAAAAGGAAATGCTGGTCCGTTTGGCGGTGTTCCCGGAGATCTACTCGTTCAGATTGAAGAAGAAGAGCACGCTGAGTTAAAGCGTGATGGGATTCACTTGTATTACGATTTGTATTTGAATTTTGCAGATGCCGCAATGGGCGCGAGCATTGAAATTCCTTTGGTGAAGGGCAAGGCTCAAATAAAAATAGAGCCGGGAACTCAAGCTGGAAAAATACTTCGATTGAAAGGAAAAGGAATACCAGATGTAAACGGATACGGTTCTGGGGATTTGATGGTCAACATCAATGTTTGGACACCTCAGAAACTTTCATCCGAAGAGAAGGAAATCTTAACGAAGCTTCGCGAGTCTGAAAATTTCAAACCAAATCCTTCTGCCAAAGACAAGAGCTTTTTCCAACGTGTAAAAGAAATGTTTCAGTAATTAGACAATGGAGCAGGAAGAAGAGAAAACAGAATTTGCGCGCTACTTCCTGCAAATAGCCTACGACGGAACCAACTACCACGGATGGCAAAGACAACCGAATGCTCATTCGGTTCAAGAAGAATTAGAAAAAGCTTTGTCGAAAATATTGCGCTTGCCGAAAGTGGTAACGTTGGGTTGCGGTCGCACAGATACGGGAGTGCATGCAAGCGATTTTTACCTTCATTTCGTTCCAGAAATTCATGATTTGAATGAAGAGGAAACCCTCTTTAGACTTCAACAAGTGTTGCCGAAAGACATTGCAGCATACAAGCTTTTCAAAGTAAACAACAGAGCACATGCGCGATTCGATGCGAATGAACGCTCTTACGAATATCGTATTGCAAAAAAGAAGGATCCCTTCCAACGCAATTACACGTATTTCTACGGAAAAGATTTAAACGTAGAAGCCATGAACAACGCAGCGCAATTAATGTTAGGTTCTCATGATTTTGCTTGTTTTTGTAAATCGGGCGGAGGTCAGATGACTACGATGTGCGACGTGCGAGAAGCAAGATGGGAAGAGAAAGAAGGTCTTTTGATTTTTCACATTACTGCTGATCGTTTTCTTCGGAATATGGTTCGTGCCGTGGTTGGAACTCTATTACAAGTGGGAAAGGGAGAAATGAATTTGGAAGAATTTCAAGAAGTGCTGAATAGCAAATCAAGAAACGAGGCAGGAGAAAGTGTTCGTCCGAATGGACTGTTTTTAACTCGAGTTATTTATCCGGAATCTACCTTCCGAACAAATTAGAATATGGCATCAGGGAAGGCGTTTGATTGGAAAATATTTGCTCGACTGTATCAATACAGCAAGCCCTATCGCGGAGGTTTTGCTGTGACTTTGATTTTGGTTCTTGTGCTCTCAGCGCTTACAGTGGTGCGTCCTGAACAAATGCGCAACATGCTAGATGTCGCGGTTCCAGGTGGAAATTCCATGCAAATCTTGAATGTGGCCATTTGGTTTTTTGTTGTCTTAGCATTGGAAATTGTCCTGCAATACATTCAAACACTTGCTGCGAATAGTGTAGCACAGAGCATTACGCTTGACATGCGCGAGCGCGTGTATGCTCAGGTGATTCGATATAAATTGAATTACTTCGATAAGACTCCGGTTGGACAATTGGTAACGCGTCACATTGGAGACATTGACGGTATTGCGGAAGTGTTCAGTGTTGGACTTTTGGATATTATTCGCGATACGCTGAAGTTGCTGGTAATTGTGGGGTTCATGTTTTTTCTCGATTGGAAATTGACGTTGATCGTTATGCTGCCAATACCTATTCTACTCTGGGCAACGCGCGTGTTTCAACAAGCGGTGAAGAAATCTTTTCAAGATGTTCGAAACGAAGTAGCGCGTATGAATGTCTTCGTGCAAGAGCATGTCACGGGAATGAACATTGTTCAATTCTTCAACCGTCAGAAAATTGAAAACGAGAAGTTTGTAGAGATCAATGCACAACAGCGAGAT
>JBEIFO010000226.1:0-4132 GCA_040382375.1 Crocinitomicaceae bacterium | reverse complement strand
TAACTGCCACATTCAAGCTGTGCTTGGTGCCGTGTTGTTCAATCTCAAGCGAGCCGGTAACGAGCTTGAGCACTTCTTCATCTACACCATTCACTTCATTGCCCAAAACCAAAGCCATAGGCTTCTGCGAGTGAAAGGTGTGAAGAGCAACACTGTTATGCGTCTGCTCCAACGCCCACACTTCGTGTGAACCCTGTATCTCCAAAATCGCCTCGGCAGTGTTGCTGAAATGCTTCCAGCTAACCGATTCCGTTGAACCCAAGGCAGTCTTCAAGATCTCGCGGTGAGGAGGAATCGGAGTAATTCCGCAACAGTAAATCGCCTCAATGCCAAACGCATCCGCACTGCGGAATAGACTTCCGACATTCAACGCACTGCGAAAGTTATCGAGAATCAAGACAATCGGAAATTTTTCAGCTTGCTGAAATTCTTCAGCGCTCATGCGCTGAAGCTCATCCATGCTTTTCTTCTCGAAACTCATTCAATGGTTATGTAAAATGGAAGACGCGTCTGAATCTTGCCGCCATGGCTCAACTGACGAATGTCGAGGTAATTTTTATATCTGCTTCCCAACAAACGAGAAAGCACAGCATCTTCAGATTCTCCAGAAATGTCATTGAAAAACTCTTCAATAGGATCCAACATCTCAGGTAATTCCAACACAGAATTCGAACTTACACCGGCCTTGGCTGATGCATAAGCAATGGCTTCGCACAATCCGCCAAGTTCATCGACCAATCCTATGTTCAGCGCATCTTCGCCACTCCAAACACGGCCCTGACCAATGCTGTCGACATAGTTCTGCGTTTTGTTTCTTCCCTTCGCAACCTTACTGGTGAAGTCGTTGTAAATGTTACTCACCATGTCCTGCATCGCTCGCTTTTGAACGGTGTCTAACGGAGAAGTCAAGGTCATCAAGTTCGCATGCTCATGCGTCTTATACGCGTCGAAGGTGATACCCAGCTTATGATCTAAAAAGTTCTGTAGATTCGGAATAATTCCAAATACACCAATAGATCCAGTAATCGTATTCGGCTGCGCGAAAATGCGGTCTGCTCCGCAAGCTATGTAATATCCGCCAGAAGCCGCGTAATCACCCATGCTCACCACAAACACTTTTCCGCTTTGCTTCAACAATTCCGTCTCTCTCCAAATCACATCGCTCGCCAACGCACTTCCCCCCGGAGAACTCACGCGCAACACCACCGCTTTAATTCCATCATCCAAACGCGCTTCGCGAAGCGCCTTGGCAATGCGATCACTTCCAATGGTCTCATCGTCGCCCTTTCCACTTTCAATTCCACCAATGGCATACACCACCGCAACTTGAGCAATGTCTGAAGCTTTATCTTCCAACTTTACAACTTCCAAATAACGATTATAAGAAATCACCTCTTCGTCTAGTTTTTTGTCGTTTTCTAATTTCCCTTTTTCTTTCAAACGAGCCGACATCTTCGCCGCAAGCTCATCAGGATAAATTAATCCGTCCAATAATTTCGATTCAAGCAAGGCGTTGTTGTTTATGAATCGAAGAGAAGTCGCAGCAGCATTCAGTTCCTCTACAGAGACGCCGCGTTGAGCAGAAATCTTTTCGCACATCACCTTCCAAATATCATCGATAAAGGTTGCCATTTGCAAACGGTTTTCATCGGACATGTGGTCGTAAATGAAAGGCTCTACAGCGCTTTTGAATTTGTTGTTCGGACCGCGAATCACTTGCGCTTCAATTTCCAACTCATCCAATAATTTTTTGTAGAACATCACTTCGGCATTCAGTCCGTGCCAGTCGAATGTTCCTGTTGGATACATGTATACTTCATTCGCTGCGCTGGCTAGGAAATAACCCGCTTGTGAATAGCTTTCGCTATAAGCAATGATCCATTTTCCAGATGTCTTAAAGTCAAGAATAGCGTTGTGAATTTCCAACAACATGGCAGGAGCTGCTTCAATTGCTCCAATGTTCAAGTAAACGCCTTCAATACGCGCATCAGATTTTGCGAAACGTAACACACGCTCTAAATCACGCAACGCAATGCGGTCTTCGGCTCCATCGAAGCTGAAAGCAGGGGTGTCTAATCCTCTCTCCGTGAAAGAGTTCTCTAATTTTATCTTAAGTATAGATTCGTTCTCGATGGAAACGCTCTCAGAAGAAGACAAGGCGCCAATGATGGCCGCAATGACTGCAAAAGTGAGAAGAGTCCCAATAATGGACGCTATAACATTTCCAACTAGGGTTGCCCAAACGGTTTTCCAAAAAGTCATAATCAGTAATTTGAATTAAGAAGATTTTCTTCGCTCAAAGTTACGCAGGGCGGTTGTATTTTCGCTCAATGGAAAAAATGAATCGCGTACTTCTAAGCATTGGCGGAAACGAAGGGGAAAGAGAAGCAAATTTGGAAGAGGCACGCATGTTTATTTCATTCAACATGGGCGATGTGTTGAAGGTGTCTGAAGTCATCGAAACCGAAGCCTGGGGCATGCCCGAAGGAACAGAGCCATTCTTGAATCAGTTGGTTGAAATTGAAACTCCGCTTACCATTGAGAAATTGTATACTGAAATTGTTGAGTTGGAAGAGTACTACGGAAGAACCCGCAAGGAAGGCGTTTACCTCGATCGCGAAATGGATGTAGATGTGATTTCGTTCAACGATGAAATTATTCGGGAAGGAAAAATTCAAGTGCCGCACGAACGTATGCATTTGCGTGAATTTATTTTGAAGCCCTTGGCTGCAACATGGCCCGAATGGATTCATCCGGAAATGAAAATGAATGCTGCGCAATTGCTCGCCGAATTGAACAAGAAAGAAGATTGAACAATTACACCGTCATAGAAGGCATTATTGGCGCGGGTAAAACCACGTTAGCGAGTTTGTTGTCGCAGCAACACAACGCCCAATTGGTGTTGGAAGAATTCGCAGACAATGCCTTCCTTCCGAAGTTTTACGAAGAGCCGAAGCGTTATGCTTTCCCATTGGAATTGAGTTTTCTTTCCGAGCGTTTCGCGCAATTGAAAAGTGTTTTTCAATCGCCCGATTTGTTTCAACCCAAAGTAATCGCCGATTATTTTTTACCGAAATGTCAAGTGTTCGCAAAGAATAATTTAGAGGAAGACGAATACAAATTGTTTCTTCGTCTCTATGAAATAATGGAGAATGCACTTCCGCAACCCGACTTGTTGGTTTATCTGTATCTCTCGCCAGAACAGGCGTTGCAGAATATTAAAAAGCGCGGACGTTCCTTCGAGCAGAACATTACTGTTTCTTATCTTGAAAATATTCAGCAACAATATTTATCATTCCTTCAGCAGCATCCGGAATTAACGGTGCTTATGATTTCAAGTGATCAATTGGATTTCGTTGAACGAAAAGAAGACTTGTTATTCTTGAACGAAACCATTGCGAAGAGCTACGCTCCCGGCATTCACAGGGTAGAGCCGTAGGTAATTACTTCTTAAGTAGAACCTCGGCCATTTTAGCGCCAATCTCAGCCGGAGAATCTACTACGTGAATGCCACATTCGCGCATGATACGCTTTTTAGCAGAAGCACTTTCGTTTTCTCCAGATACAATTGCACCTGCGTGACCCATGGTTCTTCCTTTTGGTGCGGTTTCACCAGCAATGAATCCAACAACTGGCTTCGTGCCGTGTTCTTTGATCCACATAGCAGCCTTCGGCTCAAGCTCACCGCCGATTTCACCAATCATTATGATACCGTGAGTTTCAGAGTCGTTCATTAACAATTGAACAGCTTCTAAAGTGGTAGTTCCAATGATTGGGTCACCACCGATTCCGATAGCAGTTGTTACACCTAAGCCAGCTTTCGCAACTTGGTCAGCAGCTTCGTAGGTAAGAGTTCCTGATTTAGAAACGATACCTACATTTCCTTTTTTGAAAACGAAACCAGGCATGATACCCACTTTCGCTTCGCCTGCGGTAATGATACCTGGGCAGTTAGGGCCTATTAAAGTTGCACCGCGATCGGTAGCGTAGATTTTTGCTTTCACCATGTCTGCAACTGGAATACCTTCAGTAATTGTAACAATTACTTTAATACCTGCAGCAGCAGCTTCCATGATTGCGTCAGCTGCAAATGCTGGTGGAACGAAAATAATGGTCACATCGGCGCCCGTAG
>JBEIFO010000225.1:0-4144 GCA_040382375.1 Crocinitomicaceae bacterium | reverse complement strand
GGCCATTGTTAGTTCCATAGTGCAAAGATAGTTCTTCAATAAAGCCTTGTCGTGACGTTTATCACGTAAGACTGGCTATGCTCATTAATCGCTGTGTGTAAGTGTTCGAAGGATGAAGGAAAACCTCTTCCGTGCTGCCTTTTTCCACCAACTCGCCCTTCCGCATAACCATAACATTGTTGCTCATGTGATAGACCACAGGCATGTCGTGAGAAATAAATAAATATGTCAGACCGAACTCTTCCTTCAAATCGTTTAACAAATTCAACACCTGCGCTTGAACCGAAACATCGAGCGCCGCAACGGCTTCATCGCAAATAATTAACTTCGGATTGGTTGCCAATGCGCGAGCAATAACAATACGCTGACGCTGCCCGCCCGAGAAGTTGTGCGCATACCGTTGAGCACTATCGGCGGGCATTCCAACGGCATTCAATAAATATTCTACGCGCTTTTTTCGTTCCGAATTTGAACTTCCTATTTTATGAATGTGCAAGGGTTCGAGGAGCATGTCTTCAATTTTCAACTTCGGATTTAACGAAGCAAACGGATCTTGAAAAACCATCTGAATGTCTCTTCGAAATTTATTCGGAAAGGAATTTCCTTCGCCAATAAGTTGCTCCGCTTCAAACCAAACCTTTCCGCTTGAAGGCGTAAGAAGTCCCATAAGCATGCGGCTCAACGATGTCTTTCCACATCCGCTTTCTCCTATTAAACCAAGGGTTTCGCCGTGTTTTATTTCGAAAGAAACGTTGTTCACTGCAGGGATTGTATGCCCAGGATAAATCTTCGTCAACCCTTCAACGCGCAATAAAATATTTTCATTGGTGGAAAACGAATACTGCTTTTCAGCCTGATCATTTCCCAACGTAACCAAACTTTTCCCCTTTGAATTTTTCGTAGGTCTACAAGCAAGTAACCCCTTTGTGTACTCGTGTTGTGGCGCATTCAACACAGCAGCTGAATCGCCTTGTTCAACAGCGTTTCCAGACTTCATGACCACAATGTAATCTGCCATTTCCTTCACCACATGTAAGTCGTGTGAGATGAACAGCACCGACATGTTTCGGTGGTCTTTAAGCTTTTTGATTAACTCTAAAATCGACGCTTGAACGGAAGGGTCCAACGCAGTCGTCGGTTCATCTGCTATAAGCAGCATGGGCTCTGAAGCCAAGGCCATGGCTATCATGATGCGCTGACGCTGACCACCTGAAAATTCATGCGGATACTTTTTTAGAGCGCCCGCAGGATCTGGCATTTCAACCTCTTCTAGCAAAGACAAAACTTTACTTGTTCGAATTTCTTTTTTTTCATGTTGAAGGCATTCCTCCATTTGCTGCTGACACGTCATTGCCGGATTAAGCGCTGTCATGGGCTCTTGGAAAATCACCGCAATCTTTTTTCCGCGCAACGAAACCAAGGCCTCATCTGTGGGCCTCACCGTTCGATCTTCCTTCCCGATTAATTCGCTCGAAAGAAAAATCTCTCCAGAAGGAAACGTTAAATTTTTTGTTGGAAGCAAACCGAGCAACGACATAGCTGTTACGGATTTTCCGCTTCCAGATTCACCCACCACCGCAGTTATCTTTCCCGGAAAAGCGCATAGGACAAGGCATTCACAACAATTTTGTTGTTGAAGGCCACGCTTAGATTTTGTATTTCCAACAGAGGTTTCACTACCTGCAAGATGATTATTATTTCTGTTGGAAAGACACTGTTCCGTTGAAGAAATAAACATTGTAATCGCAATAAACCTTAATGCCGAATAGCCTTCTTATTTGAACTATGCTTAACTTTATAAAACCTTAAAACATTTCTTGTGAAAAAACTTGTACTTCTATTCGCTATTCTTATCAGTTCAATTGGAGCATTCGCACAAGTAACGTGGAGTGAAAATGTAGCGCCTATTCTATTTGATCACTGCACCACATGTCACCATGAAGGTGGAATTGGACCGTCTTCATTCATGACCTACGACGATGCTTACAATAGTTCGGCAGGGATTTTAGGAGCCATCACTTCTGGACAAATGCCGCCATGGCCGGCTGATCCTAATTACCGTCACTTCGTTGGCGAAAACGTTTTGACACAAGCAGAAAAACAAACCATTGAAGATTGGTTGGTTGGAGGTGCGTTGAGCGGAGATCTTGCGCTTGCCCCATCAACACCTGTATATAACAACAACACTCAGCTTCCTTCTGTTGATCAAACCTTTTCTACACCGAACTACTCAAGTCCAGCAACAAACAGCGATTACTACAGAACGTTCGTTATTCCAAGTGGATTGTCTCAAGACGGATGGATTGACGGTATTGAAATTATTCCTGGAAACGCTGATATTGTTCACCACGTGGTCATCTCTTATGACCCAACGGGAGCAGGCGCTACGCTAGACGCGAACGACCCTGGGGCAGGGTTTCAATCGAGTGGAGGGAGTCTTGTTAACGGGGCGAAATTTCTTGCTGCTTGGGCTCCAGGCGGCGGGCCTTTGTGGGTGCCATTCGGTTTTGCGCAACGCCTTGAGGCGGGTGGAGATCTCTTGGTTGAATTCCACTATCCTGCGGGCACACTTGGGCAAACAGATCAAACCACTGTCAATCTTCATTATTCAGACGACCCCACTCCCCGTGAAGTCTGGTACAATCCAATACTCAACCATGCGCCTGGAATTTTAGATCAAAATTTTCTATTTATTCCTGCCAATCAAACAGCAACATTTACTGAAACATACGCCGTTCCTGCAGAGATCACGCTAATCGGAACCACTCCTCACATGCATTTGATTGGAAGAAGCATAAGCAGTTGGGCAGAGCTTCCTGGCGGAGGAACAGAACCTTTAATAAGCATTCCTAGTTGGGATTTCAATTGGCAGTTGAGTTATAACTACCCACAATTGATTCACATTCCACAAAATTCAAATCTTCGTGCAGAAGCATTTTACGACAACACTTCTGCAAATCCGTACAACCCAAACAGCCCACCGCAATTGGTATTTGCGGGAGAAGAAACAGGTGACGAAATGATGATTGTGTTCTTCGCTTATACCTATTATTTACCGGGAGATGAAGACATTGTTGTTGAACCTATCGTGAGCACAGAAGAGCAGCACTTTGTGCAACAGCAATTCGATGTTTTTCCTAATCCGAACAACGGAACATTCAGCGTTCAAACATTCAATCAGCGCTTCGATAAAGCAGTTGTAACAGTTACAGATATTAGCGGAAAAGTGGTGTATGAATCGAAGTGGAACATCCCAGGTGGAATGCACACGCAAAGCTTAGAACTAAATCTTCCTAAAGGAATTTATGTTCTACATGCTGAAGGAACAACCACGCACGAAAGTGAGCGATTCATTGTGGAATAACTAAAGCGAAAACTTGAGCGAAAAAACATTGCTGTATAGAACGTCAGAAGAATTTCCAACGTCTGTTAAGGCATAATCAATAAACATTTTTCGAAGGCGAATGCCTATTCCAATATTTGGCTGATAGGTAATATACTCCTCCTCGAAATCCTTCACCCGCTGTGCGTTTCCAACTCCCGCTCTGAAAAAAATCGTGTTGGAATATCCCACTTCCAATCCAACATTCGGATCTATACTAAATGTGTTTCCTGACACCAACGCATTGCGCTGTCCGTCTGTGGTGATGGTCGCATTTCCTTCCACCAAAAATGACATTTTCTCTTTGTTGAATTTGTAACCCGCGCCCAATATGGCTCTCGGCAAAGCAATCTCCAATCCGTTTTTCGGAAGATCGTTACCTGTTTGTTCAAAGACGGAAGTAGCGGTTGAACCTAAGCTGAACGACCACGCGTTAAATGTTGAACTGGCATCGCGAACGACCGCGCCTAGACACAAATGCTTTCCTTGGTATTGCGCTCCTATATCGAACCCAAATCCGAATGATCGTGCAAAATCTCCAATCTGTCTGTAAATAATTTTCGCTGTTCCTCCAATGTTTACGCGACTTGCCCAAGGCTTGTGAATGAAAGGAATACCTTTCTTCGCATAAGAAAACAAGAACGCGTAATCCGCTGCATTGAATGTTGTAACCCTTGAGTAGTCTATGTTTCCGTTCGGATCGTACAAGTCTAGCGTATTCGGAATGTCGTCGATTCCAAAACGAATAAGCGAGAACGATGC
>JBEIFO010000224.1:0-4149 GCA_040382375.1 Crocinitomicaceae bacterium | reverse complement strand
TCAATAATCGCCCACTTTTCTATGTTTAACTTTCGTTCTTTTTCCTCAAATACAAAACCGGTGCAAGGCACGCGGTGCTTCAAGGGAAAAGAAAAAACACGCACGGTATCGTCTTCAAAAATGAGTTGCTTTTCTTTGTCTTGTGTTTCAACAAAATTCAATTCGTATTCGAAATAAGATTCTGAAACTTTGAATTGAAGTCGAATGACTTCTTCTAATCCGGGAGGGCCATAAATGGTTAAAGGAGTTTTCCTTCCTAATAAATTATACGTGCTCAAAAGCCCGATAAGTCCGAAGAAATGATCTCCATGCAAGTGTGAGATGAAAATGGCTTGAATGCGCTGCATCTTCACCTTGTACTTTCGCAATTGCATTTGTGTTCCTTCGCCACAGTCAATCAAAAAATATTTATCGTGCACATTCACCACCTGCGCCGTTGGCTTGTGGCGAGAGGTTGGCGTTGCGGCGCCACATCCGAGTATGGTTAATTGAAACTGCATAAAAAAAGAAAACCGCCTCGCATAAGACGAGACGGTTTCAAAGGTCGTGAATAATGTCTATTAGTGTTGAACTTGAATCAACTTCTCTGCAACATTCTTTCCTGAAACAAGACGAGCCACGTAGTTTCCTACTGGAAGGTTCGAAGTATTCAAGCGGTATGTGTTAGCACCTGGAGTTGTCATTGTTTTCTCAGAGAAAACCAATTGACCCATGGTGTTGTAAACAGAAACTTCAGCTTGCTCGTTAGAACCCATTGGGAAAGTCACCAATGTGAATTCGTTTGCTGGGTTTGGAGAAACTTTAACTACGTCGCTGAAAGAAACACCTTCAGTAACACTGTTTCCAGAGAAGTCAAGGGTGTAACCTGTGAACTCATAAGGAACATCACCCAATAAAAGCAAGTTCGCAGTTACAGCAATCTTCACAGGGAAAATACCTGTTTGATTTGGAGTACCTGTGATATCTCCACAATATCCCGCACCTGCGCCGAACATACATGGGTCTGGATTTTCACCGTTGTTGTTACATGCAATTGAAAGACCTAGACCTGAAAGATCTGCCCATGTTGTATCCACAGCAGAAACGATTCCATAAAACACAGCATCCAAGTGAATGGTGTTAATGGTAATGAACGCCGGATATGTTGGATCAATATCTGCAGCAGTGGTTGGAGTTCTTACATAAAGCACATCGCTGTATGGAACACCTTGAAGACCTGGTGCAAAGTTCTCACCTATTACTGGATTCGGACTAACTCCGAAAGTTTGTCCAGCCCAATCGTAATCGGCTGAATTACATTGCGCAGATGCAGATAACGAAAGAGCTACAAAAGCTAAAACAGAAAGTAGTTGTTTATTCATATTAAGGGTTTAGATTTCACGTTCAACTTCTTCCATGTATACCAAATCAATGGCCTCATTTAATGTTGGAGTAATCTTAAAAACTGAATCCAACTGAGAAATGGAAATTAATTTTTTAACTGTTTCTTGCAATCCGCAAACGACGAATGTACCATTCGCATCGCGACACAAGCGCTGACCTACAAGCAGCGCAGACAATCCAGAAGAGTCAATGTACTTCGTAGCCGACAAGTCAACAATAATGTTGCGCTGGGTGCTTCTGTTTTGAAGAACCAATTCCGATTTAAGCTCTGGAGCATAAATGGCATCGAGCTTCTCTACATTCGAAGTGATGAAAACTAACTTTTCTTTTTGGCCTGAAACAAAATTCATAAAATGCATTTTGCCAAATTTAGTTAATTTCTAGAAAGAAAAACAAAAAAAGACTTTGAAGAATTAACTTACTCTTTTAATCCCTTGAGCAAGAAGAAAGATGGAAGCCATTCTTATGGCCACGCCATTTTCAACCTGATTAAGAATTATGCTGTTGTTGCCATCTGCAACTTCGCTCGATATCTCAACACCCCGATTTATAGGGCCTGGGTGCATAATTACGATTTCCTTTCCGAGGGAGTTCAAACGATCTTGCGTAAGTCCGAACAACTCAGTGTATTCGCGAAGACTAGGGAAATAAGGGATTCCAGCATCTTGTCGTTCCAGTTGAATGCGCAACATATTCGCTACATCACACCATTCCAGCGCACGCTGAAGGTTGTGTTCCACCTTCACTCCTAGCGATTCTATGTGCTTCGGAATTAATGTGGTTGGACCACACACCATGACTTCTGCTCCCAATTTCTGCAAGCAATAAATATTGCTCAAGGCAACGCGACTGTGGGTAATGTCTCCAACTATAACCACTTTTTTTCCTTTGACTTCTCCTAATTTTTCTCTGATTGAAAAGGCATCGAGTAAGCCCTGGGTTGGATGTTCATGCGTTCCGTCTCCAGCATTCACAACAACTGCGTTGGTGCGTTCAGATAAAAACTGGCAAGCACCTGGCGAAGCGTGTCGCATAACCACCATGTCTACTTTCATAGCCAAGATGTTGTTTACTGTATCAATTAGCGTTTCGCCTTTCTTCACCGAAGAAGTTGAAGCTGAAAAATTAACGACATCGGCTCCCAATCTTTTTTCAGCCAATTCAAAACTCAAACGTGTTCGCGTTGAATTTTCAAAAAACAAATTGGCTACTGTAATATCTCTTAGTGAAGGAACCTTTTTAATGGGTCTATTCAACACCTCTTTGAACTCGTCGGCTTGCGAAAAAATCAAGTCAATGTCCGTCTTTGTCAACGGCTCAATGGCAATGAGGTGCTTGGTGCTTAGCTTCATGTTAGTCGTTCAAAAAAATTACATGATCTTCCTTTTCCCCTTCACTCTTCCACATAACTCTAACTCGTTGATTGTCGAAACTCTCTACTTCCTTCCCAACATAAGTGGCTTCAATAGGCACTTCTCTTCCTTTCTTCCTATCTATTAAGACCAACAATTCAACCGACTTCGGTCTTCCGTATTCCATAAGACCTTCCATGCCGGCGCGTATGGTTCTTCCGGTATACAAGACATCGTCTATTAAAACCACGTTCATTCCTTCCACACTGTGCTTCATGTCTGTGGACTTCGCCAGCAGTGGCTTGTCGTGAATTCGAAAATCGTCGCGATAAAACGTTGGATCAACAATTCCCCACTTGACAACATGTCCCGATTTAGCAAATTCTTCTACAATGCGCTCCATGAAAAACACGCCACGGGGTTGAAGTCCGATGAGAATGGTTGAAGCAAAGTCTTTGTGATTTTCGATTAATTGACGACACAACCTTTGAATGATCATATTCAGCAGTCCGCCATTGATCAAGGTTATTTTCTTTGCCATCGAGTGCAAATATAGTAGAAAATTGAATTGCCTACTTTTGCAAAGCATGATTGGAACGGAAATAGAAAAAGCGCGAGAACTTCTTCTTCAAAACGAAGTGGTTGCTATTCCTACTGAAACCGTTTATGGTTTGGCAGGCAATGCCCTAAGTGCAGTAGCGGTTTCCAAGATTTTCGAAGCGAAAAATCGCCCGTATTTCGACCCGCTCATTGTTCACATTTCTTCAGTTTCAGAAGTTTCAAAATATGTGGAAGAAATTCCTGAATTGGCTTTCAACCTGATGGAACATTTTTGGCCCGGCCCCTTAACAGTGCTGCTTCAGAAAAAATCATGCATTCCAGATTTAACAACATCAGGATTAAATGAAGTTGGAATTCGAATTCCGAATCACGCCACAACTTTAGAACTTATAAAAAGCTTACCCTTTCCGCTTGCGGCGCCCAGTGCGAATCCGTTTGGATACATTAGTCCGACAAGCGCGCAACACGTAGAGGATCAATTGGGCGAGAAGATTCCATATATTTTGAATGGTGGAAATTGCTCAGTGGGAATTGAATCCACTGTCTTGCGTGTTCAAGATAACAAAATAGAAATTCTTCGTTTGGGTGGAATTTCAGTGGAAGACCTTCAACCTTTCACTTCAAACATTCGCATTCAACAACATTCTTCCAGTTCACCCGCAGCGCCTGGAATGCTTACCAGTCATTATGCTCCGCGAAAACCTGTCTTCGTTGGAAACATTCGTGAACTGATGCATTCCTTCTCATCACAGAAAATTGGAATCCTCAGTTTCAAGGAAGATTTTCAGATGGAATCACAACGCATTCTCAGTAAAAAAGGAAGTTTCACAGAAGCTGCCTCGAATCTATTCGC
>JBEIFO010000223.1:0-4150 GCA_040382375.1 Crocinitomicaceae bacterium | reverse complement strand
TAATTTCCCTTTCTTCGCCATGTTCATGGCACCTTCTTGACAAAGTCCAACGCCGTGGCCGAAGCCTCTTCCGTGAAGAATAATTTCGTTGTCTAATTCTTCAATATGGAAATAGGCCGATTTTAATTTTAAGTCTGTGCGTATGTCCTTGGTTGGAAGTGATGTGTTTTTTTGGATATAGTAAAAAGGACGTTTGTTGGCGCTGCAATTCATATTTCCAGCAATGCATTCGTCTGAATCGTTGAGTGAAATGTTTTTCGTGGTTAAGTAGTTTTTCCAATCAGCGGAAGAAATTCGTTTTTCCCACGTGCTGTTTGGCATTCCCATGCAATAGGGGTCTTTCTTTCCAACACAGTAAGACAGATTCGATTTCCAAACGTCTTGGGCACTGCAGGTTTGTCCGCCACAATTGCTATGAAAAAAAGCAGTGATTAACTGAGCAGAACTGTCTACAATAACTATGTTTTCTGTGGCCTTTACGGCTGTGAAAATATCGATGTCCTTTTTAGAAATGCCATGGTAAACCTGGCAATGCGTTCCGTCGCAAACATCATATCCAACGTGTCTTTCATGATTGCGCAGAGCGTAGGTTCGACTTAGAATGGCTTGCACTTTATAATATTCTAAAGGCTTATTTGCTCCCCCTTCGGCTTCAACAACACCGGCCACATATTCTTCAACGGGAAGTGTATTGATTACTTGAATTTTTTTCGTTGTAGGTTGAAGGAAAAATTCCCCTTCGTATTTGAAAATAAAGGTTTTTGAGTTTTGCATCAAAGCGAAAAGCGCATTGTTTTTCAACGAAGAAAAACTCGCTTTCGAAGTTTGTATGGTTTTGTTAGGATCCGTTTTTACTTGAATAGTTTTTCCATTCAACATAAACACAACGGTATGCTTACTAGGTATAGGAATATTAATGGAGTCGCACTGAATATGGAAACTATCTGTGCATTGCACATAGAGGTAAGTCCATTGTTTTTGAGAAAGCAATTCCAAGCGAACAACTTGTCCGTGCAGGTGCATAGACAGAAGTATTGTGCAGAAGAATAGGATGCTGGTTTTCACAAGCGCTAAACTACGTTCAGAAGAATTAGGCTTTTGATCGACCTTCAATATTTTTCAACAGCAAGCTCGCCGTTAACTCCGATGCTCCTCCGTTTCCAAGGGATTCTTTTAATTCAGCGTAAGATTTCAAAACAGATTCACGTTTGTTTCCGCCAATAAGCACGGCGCGTAATTCTTCTTCCGCTTGGTCCACGTTCCAATCGTCTTGAATAAGCTCTCGAACGGCCTCGCGATTCAATAATAAATTCACCAACGAGATGAATTTTATTTTCACCAAGCGCTTCGCAATGGCGAAAGAAATTGCGTTCGCTTTGTAGCAAACTACTTGAGGAGTCCCCAGTAAAGCTGTTTCAAGTGTAGCCGTTCCGCTTGTGACTAAAGCTGCTTCGCTGGCTTCCAATAAATCGTAAGTGACGCTGTAGAACAAACTAACTTTGTGCTTTCCAATTATTTCCTTGTAAATATTTTCTGGAAGGGAAGGAGCACCGGCAATGATAAACTGATGCTCGGGAAATTTGTATTTCATTTCCAACATGACATTCAACATGCGGGTAACTTCTTGTTGGCGGCTTCCAGGAAGCAAAGCAATAATTGGACGGTTATCTAAGAAATATTTTTTTCGAAATTCTTCCGGAGAAACGCGTTTGCGTTTGTTCACTTCATCGAGAAGAGGATGACCCACAAACTGAACCTCCATTCCTTTCCTTGCATAAAAATCTTTTTCGAAAGGAAGCACCGCGTATAGTTCTGTCACATCGCGCTTAATTTTAGTAACGCGATTTTCTTTCCACGCCCAAATTTGCGGAGCAATGTAATAATACACCGGAATGCCTTGTTTCTTGGCCCATGCAGCAATGCGCAAGTTGAATCCGGGATAGTCAATTAAGATGATTGCATCTGGACGCTCGCTTAGAATTTCATCTTTGCAGCGTTGTATATTTTTGAAAATAGTGCGAATGTTTTTCAGCACTTCCCAAAAACCCATGAAGGCTAAATCTTTGAAGTGCGTTGAAATTTTCACGCCTTCGCGTTGCATTAAATCTCCGCCCCAACCTATTAGTTGAAGAGAAGGATCTTGCTTCAACAAGGCCATGGCCAAATTGCTTGCGTGCAAATCTCCCGAGGCTTCCCCGGCAATGAAAAAGAATTTCTTTCCCTCTTGCATCAATATAAATAGATAGCAACAGGAACGCTAACAATAACAACAGCTAAAAGCCCTTTGCAGAAGTTGTAATAGTCTTGACGTATCATGACGAAGAAGAGAATGACATCGAACAATATACTTACGGTAACAAGCTTGTCATGGAAAATATCGCTTCCTTGAACCAACGTTTCAAAGAACCTAGCGAAGGTTTGTCCGTTGATCTGAGCAATTAAAAAACCGAATACCACGAACCCAACAGCAGCTCCAAGAATTCCCGCAGCAACGCCAAACGCAAACGTATCTAACTTTCCTTTTTTTACAGTGGCCATTGTTGCAAATGTTTAAGGGTGTGATAAGCAGTTAAGTCATACTGAACAGGCACCGCCGAGACATACATGCTCGCTAACGCGTATTCATCGGTATCTTCTCCTTTGTCGTGGTTGTGAAAAGTTCCAGTTAACCAGTAGTAATCTTTTCCACTCGGATCTTTTCTTTGTTCGAACCAATCGTCATAGAAAGCTTCAGCTTGTCTTCCGAAACGAATGCCCTTAATATCTTCAATATTTCCTTTCGGAATGTTAACATTCAAACAGAAATTTTCAGGAAGGTGTTCGTCGTTCAAAACATTGCGAACGATTATTTCAGCGTAGTGCATAGATGCAGTGAAGTCTGCGTCCTCTGCGTAGTCTAGAAGAGAGAATCCAAGTGAAGTAATACCTTCCATAGCACCTTCCAATGCGGCCGACATGGTTCCGCTGTATAAGACGTTGGTGGCAGAATTGTTTCCGTGATTCACACCGCTTAAAATTAGATCGGGCTTTTTCTTAATGATTTGTGAAATGCCGAACTTTACGCAATCGGCCGGAGTTCCCGAGCACGAATAGGCCTGAACCCCTTCACCAAAGATGTTTTGTTCTTGCGCGCGAATGATACCGTTAATGGTAACTGCATGTCCCATTCCGCTTTGTGCTTTGTCTGGAGCAACCACGACTACTTGTCCGAATTTCTTCGCAACTTCCACCAACGAACGAATACCTTTCGCGGTAATACCATCGTCGTTCACAACTAAAATCGTACGTTCTGAATTCATAGTGCAAACATAAGCTTGAAAAGTAGCATCACTTGCCTCAGGTTCATGAATATTTCTTCATCTTTGCCCAAGATTTATAAACATATGAATGCATTCGTAGTAGGTGGTGTTCGCACCGCAATTGGAAGTTTTGGAGGAACGCTTGGTCCGGTAAGAGCCGATGATTTAGCAGCAGTTGCTTTATCTGAACTCATGAAGAAATTCCCAAACCTTGATCCCGCTGTTATTTCAGACGTGTTCATGGGGTGCGCCAATCAGGCTGGAGAAGACAATCGCAACGTGGCGCGTATGGCAGTTTTGTTGGCAGGACTTCCGTATACGGTTCCCGCGGAAACCCTGAATCGCTTGTGCGCTTCGGGTATGAGTGCTGTTGCTACTGCGGCTCGTGCAGCCCATGCGAATGAAGGCGATATTTTTATAGCGGGAGGAGTGGAGCACATGACCCGCGGACCGTGGGTGATTTCAAAAACCAGTTCGGCTTTTGGTAGAGATGCGCAAATGTTCGACTCATCTTTCGGATGGCGTTTTGTAAATCCGAAAATGAAAGAGATTTATGGAGTAGATGCCATGGGTGAAACTGCAGAAAACTTGGCCGAGATATTCAACATCTCGCGCGAAGATCAAGATGCTTTCGCCTTGTGGTCGCAGCAGAAAGCAGCGGCTTCCATTGATTTATTGAAGGAAGAAATTGTGAACGTTTCCATTCCAACGAAGAAAGGTGATCCAATAATTTTTAATACAGATGAATTTGCGAAAGCAGGAACCACCTTGGAAGGTCTTGCAAAATTGCGCGCTTCATTTAGAAACGGAGGAACTGTAACTGCAGGAAATGCTTCTGGATTGAACGACGG
>JBEIFO010000222.1:0-4188 GCA_040382375.1 Crocinitomicaceae bacterium | reverse complement strand
CTTTCGTCGTTGGTATATCCGGGTGCTGGACATAACCGCTTTCAGCATGCCATGGGCGCTATGCATTTGATGCAAAATGCCATTGATGAATTGCGATTGAAAGGACATGAGATATCGCATGAAGAAGAGGTTGGATTGCTTTGCGCAATTTTGCTTCACGACATAGGACACGGTCCGTTTAGTCATGCGTTGGAAAGCTCTATTGTGAACGAAGTTCACCACGAACACATTTCTTCTTTCGCAATGCAACGTTTGAACACTGAGTTCAACGGCAAACTGAATCTTACGCTTGAAATTTTCAACGGAACGTATTCAAGAAAATTCATGCATCAATTGGTGAGCAGTCAGCTCGATATGGATCGCCTTGACTATTTGGCGCGAGATAGTTTTTTCAGCGGTGTGGTGGAAGGACAAGTGGGAAGCGAGCGATTGATTAAGATGCTCGACGTGGTGAATGATCAGTTGGTAGTTGAAGAGAAAGGAATTTACTCCATTGAGAAATTCATTGTCGCGCGACGATTCATGTATTGGCAAGTATACTTGCACAAGACTGTTTTAAGCGCGGAGTATATGTTGGTGAATGTCTTGCGTCGCGCCAAGCAACTAGCAGATCAAGGCGAGCAGCTGTGGGCCTCTCCGGCTTTGCAGTATTTCTTGAACAACAAGATTTCTCTTTCACATTTCGAAGGAAGCGACGAAGCGTTCGAGATGTTTATGAAGTTAGACGACATTGACATTCTTGGCGCCCTGAAAGTTTGGGCCTCACATTCAGATTTTGTGTTGAGTCAATTGGCAACACGCATTGTCGAACGCAGACTTTTCAAGATTGAAATTTCCAGAACTGAAATCCCTGAAAGTAGCATTCATCAAGCCATTGAGGGTATTCAAAATGAATATAACATTTCAGCTGAAGAGGCGCGTTATTTCGTGTTGAACGGAAAGGTCGACAACCGCGCCTACAACAGCATGAATGAAGGTATCTTGGTGAAGATGAAAAATGGAGAAATCATTGACGCCGCGAAAGCGAGTGATCATGATAACCTTTCGGCATTGAGCGCTCCGGTTGAGAAATACTTTTTGGCTAAAGCCAAATAATGCCCTTTGGACGAATGTGCAAGCACGAATGCCCTTTGGGCGAATCTCTTCGAGGAATGCGCCATTACTCTTTCACCAATCGCATTGTCTTACCAGCCGCTCTTACCAGATAAACGCCCGCATTCCATTTCGAAACGGAGATTTCCATGCGGTCTGATTGGGATTTGTCTTTGAATAAGATTCTTCCGGTTAAGTCGTACACTTCAACAGATGTTCCTTTTTCCAAACCAACCAAATTCACGTTGTTCTTCGCTGGATTCGGATACAAGTTCATCTCTGTTTTCTTAGCCGGTGCTTCTTCCACCTGAACTCCACACGCCATAGTGTAAACAGGGCTTGTGAGTGTGGTTTGCATGTTATTGCCCATGTCGTGAACGTTGAATTGAACTTCTGTTCCGCAAGCATATGGACCTTTCAATGTTTGTCCCGCTGCATTCATTACTGAAACTGGCTCGTTTAACGAAGACACAACACCGTAAGGACCACCAGTTCCCATTGAAGACAGGTTCATTGAAACGAAAAACTGTTCATTCGCAGGATCTTCCATTAATATCATTCCCATATTTGGAAGCTCAACATCATACACACATGAGCCATCGTCGAACTGACCATCTGGCCAATAGTTCAAAGCCATTTGATCTAAACAGCCACCGCAGTAATACACACAACTTCCAACATCGCAAGTCGCCAGGCTATCGTAGTTGCATGCTGTTGGATCTGTGCAGCCCGCAATTTCATTCGCCCCTGAAACGAACGTCTGTAAGTAACCGAAGTCGGCTAAGTTTCCACTTAAAACAATCGCGCCTTGCGCATTCGTCACAGTAACATCTGAATTGTCGGGCATGAATGAATAGAGCACCAATTGATAACAATCTGAGGCGTCCATGCAATAGCCCGTTGCGTAAGGATATTCATTGAATTCACCATCACCCGTATACGGATTGAATGCGTAGAAAACAACTTGTCCGCCTGAAGTAACAGTGTTCCAATTTTCTGATGAACAGCAAGTGCCATTGTCAACGGTAGCGTCTGCGTTGTAATTCGGAGCGGTAGGATCGGTGCAGCCTTGACAAGAATAATCACACAAAGTTGCATTCGTGCAAGTCGCATTCGGATTGTAATTACAAGCGAATAGATCGGTGCAACCAACGACTTCATTCACCGAGAAGTATTCGTTTACATAAGGATTCACATTTCCAGTTGTTTGATAGAATACGCTTCCGTCGGGACCATAAATTGTAATTTCGAAAGGCTGAACCGTTAAGCTCCATGCGCTGAACGAGAAGCAATCTTGCTCCATGCAAAATCCTTGAAGCATGTTGTTGTATCCCCCTTGCTGAGTTAATCCGTCGGAAGAAGTAACATACCATTCCAACCAAGATGAAGATTCAACGGTGTACCAGTTATTGAAGCAACAAGTGCCATTGTCAACTGTTGCATTTGAATCGTAGTTATTCGCCGTTGGGTCTGTGCAGCCAAGGCATGAATAATCGCAGAATGCAAGTTCATTGCACGTTGCAAGTGGGTTGTAGTTACATGCAGAAGGCTCTGTGCAACCGGGTACTACAACACCCCAAAGGAAAGTGTAAGGAATTCCTGTTTCCATAGCATTTGTGGCACCTTGAGAAACAATATAACCGGTAGAATCTGTAATTGTGATATATGTGGTCTCTCCATTTTGATTGAACGGATCGAAAGCAATTGGGAAAGAACTCAAAGTGTAGCAGCCGCTGCTAATGCAAAGCGTACTATCGTTCGGCGTTGTTCCGTATTGGTAATATCCCAATGAACTCTGAATAGTCCATGTTGAAGGTACCGAAGTCGTAATGGTGGCGATGTCAGCGTAACAGCATTTTCCGTTGTCAGATGTAGCATCTGGATTGTAGTTCGTTGCAAGAGGATCCATACAACCGCTGCAAGAAGCGTATTCGCATGAACCGTCGTTGCAGGTTACATTGGGTGTGTAGTTGCAAGCGATTGGATCTGCACAACCATAAATTGGATTCAAAGAAACGGTGGTGTACAAATAGTTCGTGTCCACAACCCCCGTTAACCAAACCGAACCGTCTTCAAGAGTAACGGTGTAATTTTGGTTGGAAGCGAGGTTATCAAAAGAATAGACCTGAAGATTGTAACAACCCTCTTTCACACAGAACTGATTGTTCACCGAATTGTCTCCACCTGTCATATAATACTGCTCGCTGTACAACCAGATTCCCGCTTGTCCTTGCTCTACGCTAAAGGTCGCCCAATGGTCTGTGCAACAAGTATTGTTATCTACAGTTGCATTTGGGTTGAAGTTGAATGCCTCTGGGTTGGTGCAACCTAGGCAAGAGTAGTCGCAAGAAGTGTAATTGGCGCAGGTTGCGTTTGGATTGAAGTTACAAGCTCCAGGGTCTGTGCATCCTTCAAGGGCGTTGTTTGAAATGAGTCCAACAAAATAAAATTCGTTCCCGAAATTTTCAAAAGGTACAGCGTTTCCTGAGGCGTCATAAACAGTAACAACCAGTGGAAGAGGGTTCATGGTCATAGGCTCCACGTTCAGCTGAAAGCATCCGGCGGGAACACAAAAAGCATTCGCCTCGGGAGAAACACCTTGTGCGAAGATTTCTCCATTTGAATTGTACACCGTCCATGTGGAAGCCTGCGGTATATCTAGGGTGTAGCAACTGAAGTTTTGTGCAGAAGCACTAAAAGCCAAAGCGCTAAATAGGAGCAGGTATATCCGTTTTTTCATTGATGTGTATATGATTACGGAAGGTAAGACAACAAAAGGTAGAACAAAGTTCGCTGGGCGACAACATTTCTTTGATTATTGCGCGTCAACGCGCTAGAATAACTCGAACTCTTCATCATCTTTGGCATGAGCTCACACTCATGCCTGCGCGTTTGTGTCGCCCCGATGGGGCTCGAGCACATCCCCGTCGAAGACATTCGCCATCGGCATTCGTGCTTGCACATTCGTTGCTTCGCAACATTCGTCCGCAGGACATTCGTTGCTCCGCAACATTCGCCTTCGGGCATTCTACTGCGTAAGCAGTTTCCCCGCTGTCTTCGCCACCACTTCTTCCAACGTGACATCCGGAGCTAATT
>JBEIFO010000221.1:0-4190 GCA_040382375.1 Crocinitomicaceae bacterium | reverse complement strand
TATAGATAATACTACTTCTCGTGGAAGAACGCTTCGTTTCTTGTACGACGGTCCACATGAAGATTTCAAAAAGTTGGTTTATAGCTTAGGTGAAACGCCTCTTCCGAAATACATTGAGCGTCCGGTTGAACCAGAAGATGCCGAGCGTTATCAGACGATTTATGCGAAGTATGAAGGTGCAGTAGCAGCTCCAACGGCTGGACTTCACTTTTCAAAGCAGCTTTCAAAGCGTTTGGAAATTGCTGGAATTCACATGGCTGAATTGACCTTGCACATTGGCTTGGGTACATTCAGAACTGTTGAAGTGGAAGATTTAACAAAGCACAAAACGGATAGCGAGCAATTGATTATTCCGGAAGTGACTGCTGATTTAGTGAATGATGCAAGAGAAAAGGGAAAACGTGTTTGTGCTGTTGGAACAACAACCCTTCGTGCTTTTGAAAGCAGCGTTGGAACGAACAACACGTTAAAGGCTTTTGACGGATGGGCAAGTAAATTTATTTTCCCTCCACACGATTTTCAGATTGCAGATAGCTTAATTACGAATTTTCATGAGCCACAAAGTGTGTTGTTAATGATGACAACGGCCTTTGGAGGGTATGATTTCGTTATGGAAGCGTACAAAGAAGCCATTAAGAAGAAATACAGATTCTTCTGCTATGGCGACGCTATGTTGATCATCTAAAAACACCTTGAAACTGCATGAATCTTGAAAATTTAATGTTTTCATGAAAGAAATGTTGAAAAGTGTTTGCAGATAAGAAAAAAGATTGTATTTTCGCACCCCCAAATTTTAGGGAACTGACTTTAAGAATAGAGATAAAATGGATACGTTGAGTTACAAAACACCATCGGCAAACAAGGAATCTGCGAATAAGCAGTGGTTGATTGTTGATGCAGAAGGAAAGAATCTTGGACGTTTATCAAGTGAAGTAGCAGCTGTGCTTCGCGGTAAGCACAAACCATTGTTTACACCACACGCAGACTGTGGAGACTACGTGATAGTTGTAAACGCAGAGAAGATCGCACTTACTGGAAAGAAGTGGGACGAGAAGGTTTACATCCGTTACACAGGTTATCCTGGAGGACAACGTTTCGCTAGCCCGAAAGAAATGATGGCTAAACATCCAACTGCAATGGTTGAGATGGCTATTCGCGGAATGCTTCCAAAGAATCGTTTGGGTCGTGAAGTATTTAGAAACTTGTATGTTTATGCAGGTACTAACCACGAGCAAACAGCTCAACAACCATCAGTTTATACTTTAAAAGGATAATTTAGTCAATGGCAACTACTACGCAATATACCAATACTTCAGGTCGTCGTAAGACCGCAGTAGCACGTGTTTACCTTTCAGAAGGAACAGGTAAATTTGAAATCAACGGAAAAGATTACGCACATTATTTCCCAACGTTGGTGCTTCAGTACCGCGTTAACCAACCTTTCATCCTAACCGGAAACGAAGGGAAGTACGATTTCAAAGCGAACATCAACGGTGGTGGAATGACTGGTCAAGCGGAAGCAGTTCGTTTGGCTGTCAGCAAAGCATTAATAGAACTTAATCCCGATTGGAAACCAGCTTTGAAAGCTGAAGGTCTTACCACTCGTGATCCACGTATGGTTGAACGTAAGAAGTTCGGTCAACGTAAGGCTCGTGCGCGCTTCCAGTTCTCTAAGCGTTAATCGCTGGAGAACTTTTTGGAAAGCTTATCGAGCTTGTTTAGCATCCAAACTTCAAAGACTCGTATTTCGGTATGGCTACTTTGGGGTTGACTTTTAGAGAACGTAAACAAGAATAAAATAGAAAATGGCAAAAGTTACTTTTGATGAATTGCTAGATGCCGGAGTACACTTCGGACACCTTAGCCGCAAATGGAATCCAAACATGGCTCCGTATATCTTCGGAGAGAAAAAAGGAATTCACATTATTGATTTGAACAAGACCATTGTTAAGCTTGAAGAAGCTTGCAATGCAATGCGTCAAATCGCAAAATCTGGAAAGAAAATCCTATTCGTTGCTACCAAGAAACAAGCGAAAGATATCGTTGCTGAAAAAGTAAGCGCTATCGGAATGCCTTTCGTTGTAGAGCGTTGGCCTGGTGGAATGTTAACGAACTTCGTTACCATTCGTAAGGCGGTTCGTAAAATGACTTCTATTGAGAAAATGGAAGCTGACGGAACTGCTGCTACCATGAGCAAGAGAGAGCGTCTTCAAATGACTCGTACTGTTACTAAAATGCGTAAGAACTTAGGTTCTATTGCAGACATGAACCGTGTTCCTGCTGCATTATTCGTTATTGATGTAATGAAAGAACATATCGCAGTTGCAGAAGCTATGCGTTTGGGTATTCCAGTATTCGCAATGGTTGATACCAATAGCGATCCACGTAAAATCGATTTCGCTATTCCAGCAAACGATGATGCTACAAAGTCTATCAGCAAAATTTTAGATGTAGCTATTGAAGCTATTGCTGAAGGATTGGCTGAGCGTAAAACGGACAAGGATACAGGGGAAGAAATTCCAGCAACAGCTGAAAAGAAAGAAGATAGAAAGCCAGCTACGCGCAAGCGTACGCCAAAGGCTTGATTTTTTAACGAATTAATTTTTTGAATCATGAATATTACAGCAGCAGATGTAAACAAGCTTCGCACCATGACCGGTGCGGGTATGATGGATTGCAAGAAAGCACTTACCGAAGCGGAAGGTGATTTCGAAAAAGCAGTTGAATTGCTTCGTAAGAAAGGTCAGAAAGTGGCTGCAAGCCGCGGAGATCGCGATGCAACAGAAGGAGTTGTTTTAGCTAAAGCTAGCGCAGACAACACCGGTGGTTACATTATTGTTTTGAACTGCGAAACAGATTTCGTAGCGAAAAACGAAGGTTTCGTAAATTTCGCAACTGCAATTTTGGATACAGCTATCGCCCACAACGCGAACAGCCCAGAAGCAGTGAAGGCTTTAACTTACCCTGGAACTTCTTTAACTATTGAAGAGAGAATTACTGAGGAAATTGGTAAAATCGGAGAAAAAATTGATTTGTCTCAAGCAGCTCAAATCAACGCTGGATTCGTTTATTGCTACAACCACCCGGGTAACAAATTGGCTTCTATCGTTGGTTTCAACAAAGAAACTTCTAACGATGTTGCGAAAGATGTTGCTATGCAAACTGCAGCTATGGCTCCAGTTGCATTGGATGAGTCTTCAGTTCCAGAAGAATTGAAATTAAAGGAAATCGAAATTGGAAAAGAATTGGCTATCAACGAGGGCAAACCTGCGGATATGGCTGAGAAAATTGCAATGGGTCGTTTGAACAAATGGTTTAAGGAAACTACTTTGGTGAATCAAGAGTTCATTAAAGACAGCAAATTAACGGTTGGTCAATATGTGAAGTCAGTAGATAAAGATTTAGCTATCTCTGGTTTCTTACGTAGCGGATTATAATTCAAATTGAATTAGAATAGAAAAGGGCTGTCTTCGGACAGCCCTTTTTGTTTGTCCAATGACTCAAGTTACTTGAACATATCGGAGTGAAATGCTATTTGAACACTGGAAAAGATGAAATTCAATTATTTGAATAAATTCTAAATTATTTTATCTATTGTATAAGTCATTCCGATTGTATTTTCGCACAGCAAAACAAAAACCAACATGGGTCTTTTTACATCATCACTCATTAAGAAATACTGGATGGCCGCTACAGGCTTGTTCCTTATTTCATTCCTTGTCGTTCACGCGGGAATTAACGCTATGATTTTCTTCAACGATGGAGGCCAGACCTTCAACGAATGGGGACATTTTATGGGAACTAATCTAATTGTGCGAACCATGGAAATTGGTCTGTTCTTAGGGTTGATTCTTCACATCGTAGACGGACTAATGCTTTACTTCCAAAACCGGAAGGCACGCCCAATTAAGTATGCCTACAACAAGCCTTCTGCAAGCAGTACTTGGTATTCAAGAAGCATGGCTTTGTTGGGAACCTTAATTCTTATTTTCTTGGTTATTCACCTGAAAGATTTTTGGTTGAAGACCCGTGTAACAGGTTTAACTGTTATGCCTAGTCACGTGAAGATTGATGGTGTTATGCACGAGAATTTATTTGCAGAAATGTTGTTGGTATTTAAAAACCCAATGGCAGTTGTTATTTATTTACTGGGATGTTTCTCTTTGTTCTGGCATCTGTTCCATGGGTTC
>JBEIFO010000220.1:0-4197 GCA_040382375.1 Crocinitomicaceae bacterium | reverse complement strand
GAAAACGAAGAAACGTGGATGGCCCTTGCCGATGCGTTTTTCAAATACGGAAACAATGAAAAAGCATTAGACACCATGCTAGAAGCCACTTTGGTACATTTATCAAATCCAGATATTGGATACCGAAGAGCAGTTTACTTGGTGGAATTAGGGAAAATTCAAGATGCACAAGAACTTCTTCACTACCTTATGCAAAATGAAAGCGCACAACTCTCAGAGTTGGAAGAATACTACCCAAAAATTCTTCGATTACCGTTTTACATTCAACTAAAAAGCGACCTCGGGTTAGTGTAATTTTCACACTAAGTAAATTTAACCGATATTCGCACAAAATTAGAAACTATGAACATTCAACTAAGCCACATGCCTAGCCGCGAAAAGAAAGAACGTCAGTTCGGACTTACGATGGTTATGGACAAAGGAATCTCTCTTCGTCAGGCCGAAGAAATGATCTCGAGCAGTTCTGAATATATCGATTTGGTGAAGCTTGGTTTTGGAACCTCTGTGTTTTCAACCCAAGTCAAGGAAAAAGTGAAGTTGTACCACGACGCGAAAATCAAAGTTTATTTAGGGGGAACGCTTTTCGAAGCGTGCTATGTGCGCGGAGAGTTAGACAAATATCGCAAATACATCGACAGTCTTGGAATAGAAATGGTTGAAGTTTCTGACGGAAGCATGGCGTTGGATCACAAAAAGAAATGTGCGCTTATCACAGAATACGCGAAGAACTACAAAGTCCTTTCTGAAGTGGGATCGAAGGAAGAAGGCATACTAATTAGTCCTGCTAAATGGATTAAGATGATGCAAGCGGAATTGGATGCTGGTTCTTGGAAAGTAATAGCTGAAGCACGCGAAAGCGGAACGGTTGGAATCTATCGCCCAAGCGGACAAGCACACGTTATGCTCATTAACAAAATCTTAAGTAAGATCAACGGAAACGACATTATCTGGGAAGCACCGAAGAAAGCGCAGCAAGTTTATTTCATTAAACATTGCGGAGCAAACGTAAACCTCGGAAACATAGCAGAGAACGAAACCATTCCATTGGAGTGTTTGCGTATGGGATTGCGTGGAGATACCTTCTTCGATTACCTTCCCGAAGAAATCGTTTCTAAAATGAAAGGATAATATGCAACATCTGCAGCCTGAAGAATTACTCAACTGGAAAAACGAAAACAAGCCGCACTTGTTGGTAGATATTCGTGAAGAATATGAAGTGGCTATTTGCACGCTAGATGGAATGCACATTCCAATGGAACACGTGATTGAAAAGTACCCTTCCCTTCCAAAAGAAAATCCAATTGTCTTCCATTGTAACAGCGGAAAACGTTCAGATGCTTTGGTGTATATGATTGAAAAGAAATTCCCTGGAGACGCTATTTACAGCCTTGCCGGTGGTGTTCAAGGGTACGCGGAACAATGCGCTCCCGAAATTAAATGCTCGCTTTAATATGGAAATGATCCAATCCTTTTTGCACTTCGTTCTGCACTTGAATGAAGAGCTTCCACTTTTGTTGAATGAATACGGAGTTTGGTTTTACGCCATTTTATTTCTGATCATTTTTGTTGAAACCGGATTGGTTGTTATGCCGTTCCTACCAGGAGATTCATTGTTATTCGCAGCAGGTGCTATGTGTGCGGGTGAAAACAATTTGAGTCTTTCCATTTTAATTGTATCCTTAATTGTCGCAGCTATTTTGGGTGATCAGTGCAATTATTTTGTCGGAAGATTTTTCGGATCGAAAATCGTTGAAATGAAATTTCGTGGAAAACCACTCATTGCCGAAAAGCATTTAGCCAAAACAGAAGAGTTCTTCACCAAGCACGGAACGAAAGCCATTATTATGGCGCGATTCGTTCCGATTGTGCGCACCATTACTCCGTTTGTTGCGGGTATTGGCAAAATGGATTACCGCAAGAAATTCCTTCCTTACGATATTTTCGGAGGTGCACTTTGGATTGTAAGTATGTCGCTCGCAGGATATTTCCTTGGTCAAATTGAATTCGTTAAAAAACACTTCGAAGCAGTTGTCATTCTGATTATTCTTATCTCGCTTGCTCCAATGGTTTTTGCTTACTTGAAAAGCAAATTCGGTTCGAAGGCATGAGAACGTATGGGCTTCTCGGGAAATCTTTAACGCATTCTTTTTCGCAAGCATACTTCACGTCTAAATTTCAGAGACAGGTTATTGCGAAAGATGTTGCACAAGATGCTTCGCAAGATTCTGCGAAAGATGTTGCACAAGATGCTACGCAAGATTCTGCGAAAGATGTTGCACAAGATTCTGCGAAAGATGCTTCGCAAGATTCTACGAAAGATGTTCCACAAGAAGAGCGATATTTTAATATTGAATTAGATTCCCTTGTTGGTATTAAAGATTTGCCAGAAATGCAAGGACTCGCCGGATTTAATATAACGATACCCTACAAGCAAGAAATTATTCAGCACCTCGACGAACTTACGCCGGAAGCGAAAGCGATTGGCGCAGTGAATTGTGTTGAAATTATTGAAGGACGTTGGGTTGGACACAACACCGATTACATTGGCTTCAAACGGACACTTCTTCCACTTATTGAAAACAGAGTGGAAACTGCGCTCATATTGGGCACTGGAGGAGCATCGCTAGCGGTGGCTTATGTATTGAAAGAATTGGGTATCCGTTATTTTTTTGTAAGTCGAAATCCGCAAAACAATCAGACTTGTTCTTACGAGCAAGTAACACCCTTGTTGCTCGAGAAGTGCAAGCTCATTGTGAACACCACGCCTGTTGGTCAATTCCCACACAACGAAGAAAAGCCGGACTTGGATTATTCGAGTCTTACAGATCAGCATGTGTTGTACGATTTAATCTACAATCCAGAAACAACAGCCTTTCTTCAAGAAGGCATCTCGCGCGGCGCGCGCTATTGCAACGGCCTCAGTATGCTTGAAATTCAAGCAGAAGAGAGCTACAAGATTTGGAATACTCTTTCCGAATAAACTGCATATAATTTATACGATTTTGGCATAAGGATTCGAGAAATTCCTATAGAAATTTGTTGCGGAAAAACAGCGTACGTACATTTGTGAAAAATACACGTATGCAGACGAAATTAACTTTAATCATGGACAAGAAACTTATCGAAGAAGCGAAGGTCTACGCAAAAGAAACGCAACAAAGTCTGTCGCAATTGGTCAGCGAACAGTTGGAACGAATTCTGTGTAAGAACGAAGACCCTGACAAGTACAAGGATCATCCAATGGCCTATCTTGTTGGCATACTCGATAAAAACTCGAAAGAGTTTAAAGGCAAATCGCACAAACAAATAATGTACGAACACATTGCAAAAAAACACGCATGAAGCACGTATTTATAGACACAAATATTTTAATGGACATGCTCTTTCATAGAATGCCCTACAAAAACCACGCGCTTGAATTGTTTACACTTCAAGAGAAAAAACTGATTACTACCTATACTTCCTCCAATACTATTCTCAGTGTCGCATACTACCTAAACAAAGTCAACCCACCCAAAGTAGTTAAAGAAATAGTTCTTAAATTAATACAGGATGTTCAAGTAATTGAAATAAACAAAAGCATGCTGTTGGCCGGAATTAACAGTCTAACGGATGATTACGAAGATGCCGTTCAAATTCATTGTGCGCTTTCGAATCGAAAAATTACTCACGTAATTACGCGTAATAAAAAGGACTTCAAAGATTGTCCTTTACACATTTGTACTGCCGAACAATTTAACGATCGATTTAGTTCCTAATTACAATCTTCTTGCGAACGGGAGTTCCGTTCAATTTCAGAATGTAAATCCCTTCGGAGAAATTAGAAAGATTCACAAGGGTGGTTCTCGCATTCAAGAGTTCAGACCAAACCTTTCTTCCACTTAAATCATACAATTCTAAAGCTGTAACTTCATTCCAATTCGAACCCGCGTCTATGGTCAGTTGTGTGCTAGCCGGATTCGGATAAACTTGAATGTCGTTGAAGAGCGATTCATTCACTGAAATAATTGTATCGCTGGAATAAAAACCCAGTCCCCCTCCTATTTGTCCAATGAACAAATCGCGCTTTCCATCGGCTGTAATGTCTTCAAACCAAACCGCGCAACGCTCGCCTTCGTTAATGCCTTCGAAGTCTGTTGTGTCCAATGTGAAATCGCCCAAAAGATTTCCAGATACATTCGAGAAATGATTCACCTG
>JBEIFO010000219.1:0-4197 GCA_040382375.1 Crocinitomicaceae bacterium | reverse complement strand
GCGTTCCTTGGAAATATCTTGACAGTCTACGTTAATGATTCGTGCATTAGGATATTTTTCTTGCACTGCGCTAGCGCTTCCGTAGGTAGCATTTTCGAAATAAACAATCACATCAGGATTGGTTACCATCTTGTTCGTGAGTCTTACGCGATTCATGCGCGCAATTTTCGAAAGCGTTGTCTTCTTGCTCGGATAAGTTGGAGCTGCCACCCAAACAGGCAGATTTCCGCCATTTTGAATGAAGTAAATTCCCTCTCGAATCAAGCAAGCAATATCCTTAGTCATAACCTCGAAGAAGGGCATTCCTTGTCTGTAATTATTTCTTAAACCCACGAGCTATATAATTTAGGATTCAATGTCTGTGTTATGAAGTCGTTTTCAAGGTTTCCCCGTGCAGGAGAGTATTCTCTTCCGTAAAAAATAATTTGAAGATGAAGTTTGTTCCAACTTTCTTCAGGAAATAATTTCTTCGCGTCACGCTCGGTTTGCTCAACGGACTTTCCATTCGTTAATTTCCAACGAGTCATTAGTCTGTGAATGTGTGTGTCAACTGGAAAGGCGGGTACGCCAAATGCTTGAGCCATAACAACGCTTGCGGTCTTGTGTCCCACTCCTGGCAATGCTTCTAACGATTCGAATGAAGCAGGCACTTCGCCGTTGTGTTCGTTTATAATGATATGAGAAAGGTTGAAGATGGCTTTGCTTTTCGCCGGAGAAAGTCCGCAGGGCTTAATGATCTCGCGAATTTCTTCAATGCTCAACTTAATCATGTCGAACGGATTGTTCGCTTGTTTGAACAAATGCGGGGTAATGGTATTCACCCGAGCGTCTGTGCATTGCGCTGAAAGAAGCACAGCAATTAACAAAGTGAATGCGTCAGTATGATCGAGAGGTATGGGAGTTTTAGGGTATAGTTTTTCCAATTCAATTCTCACATAATCCGCCGCCTCTTTCTTTTTCATTACGGAATGAATTGAAATTGAGTTTTGTCTTTTGTGAAATATTCACGCTTCGATTGTCCATTCCATCTAACTTCTACAATGTTCTGTTGGTCGGAATATAAGTCCAGCAAAATTGTATTGTTAACCACTACTTGATTCGGATCGAAGTAATTTCCTTCAATAAATAAAGTTGTCATGTCATTGTCTACGCTGTATCCAATAAAATTTAAAACGACATTTCTTCCAGCGACTTGAAGACTTAGTTTTTCTCCGATATACTTTTTCACGAGTTCAAATACTTCTGGTGATTGCGGGTACAGTGAATGGTATCTGTAACATTGGGCCTCAATCGCGTGCTCTAAATCGTCTGTAAATATTTTCGAAGTAATTTCAATAGCTCTAGTCTGAGCATTGAATTCAATGCTTGTATTGCTCAAGTAGAATTTATGAGGCAAAGGTGCAGATGCCTGAAGGCAGAGAGCCAAGAGTGCGAAGCAGAACAATAGAACCGATTTCATTTCGCCAAATTACAACGAATTATAGTTTAGCCCTTACCTTTGAACCATGTTAAAATGCACATTGAATAGTGATGACCTCGCAAAAGCAAAAGCAATTGTAGACGGTTCTCAGAAAATAGTTATTTCAACCCACATCTCGCCCGATGGTGATGCGATTGGTTCTTCATGCGCCATGGCGCAAATGTTAGTTAAAATGGGGAAGGAAGTAACAATAGTTCTTCCAGACCACGCGCCGGCTTATCTGAGTTGGTTGAGTGGAAATGAGTACGCAGTTGTTTGCAAAGATCAAGGCGAAGAGACCGCGAAGCGCATTGAAGAAGCAGACGCGATTTTTATTTTAGATTACAATCATCTGGGAAGAATTGGTGAAACAGTAAAGAAATTGCTAGAGGCGCAAATGGGTGTTAAGCCATTTATTCTCATAGACCATCACGAGCAACCCGCCACCTTTCCTGAAGTAGTTTATTCAGACACGAGTATATGCAGCACGTGTGAGATGGTATTTCATTTTGCAGGTGCAATGAATTGGTTGGAGCTTATTGATGTGCCAACAGCACAAGCTATCTACTGCGGAATTATGACCGACACCATGTCGTTCCGTTTTCCAAGTGTTAGTCCAGAAACGCACGAGATTGCTGCTTGGTTAATGCGCAAAGGATTGAAGCCACATTTGGTTCATGAAAATGTGTTGGACTCACAGCGAGTGGAGCGCTTGCGTTTGATGGGGTATGCGCTATCAGAGTGCATGACTATTCTTCCGGAATACAAGGCTGCTTTTATTGCAATTACGAAAGAGAACATAGATCGCTTTCAGCCACAATCGGGCGACACGGAAGGGTTAGTGAATATGGCATTGAGTGTTGAGGGAACTACCATTGCGGCGTTCTTCCGTGAAGACGAGGAGTGCGTGCGAATTAGCTTTCGAAGCAAAGGCACACGCGATGTGAATCAAATGGCTCGAGCACACTTCAGCGGGGGCGGACACAAGAATGCTGCGGGTGCGCGTTTGCATGAGTCGCTTGAACACACTATAGGGAAGTTTTTAGAGTTACTACAAAAAGGAGAGATATAATGAAATTAATCTATTTGGTTTTGGCATTCATCACAATTCTCATGAGTTGCGATAGCTGCACTAACGATAAAAAGGCTGTTCAGCAAATGACACAGGCGCAGATAGATTCGATGCTCATTGCTCAGAATAGAAATTTCCATTTGCAAGAAAAGGAACGGATACAAAAATTTGTCTCTGAAAAGCAATGGCCAACAACCATCACCGGAACTGGAATTCATTATTGGATATACGAAATCGGTGCGGGCGAAACAGTAAAGTCTGAGCAGGTCGCGATGGTTGAGTATGAAGTGTCGTTGCTAGATGGCACTGTTATATACAAAAGCCAACTCGGGGAAAAGGTGCCGGTGAAAATTGGACACGACAATGTTGAAAGTGGCTTGCACGAAGCGATTCAGCTTTTGCGTAAAGGAGACCGAGCGAAATTTGTACTGCCTTCTTATCGAGCTTATGGTTTAACAGGAGAAGGTAAAATTCCAATGAATGCGGCTGTGGTTTACGACATTCGTTTGGTTGAAATTCACTAACTAAATTATTCTTCTTAAAAGTTTAGCTAGCCATTCTTTGCGCGCATAGGGTGGGTGGACGAGTGACGTTGAATTGAAAAATCGACTCACATGCACTTCGGATTTTAAGTGACAGAATTCAAGGAATCCATGATAGCCATGTGAATAGCCCATTCCAGAAAAATTACTTCCTCCAAAGGGCATACGCACATCGCTGAGGTGAAGGAACACATCGTTAATGGTTACTCCACCAGCCCATGTATTTCGGGTGATAAATTTCCGCTCGTTTCTGTTGTGTGAAAACACGTAAAGTGCTAACGGCTTGTCTTTGCTTCGAATGAAGTCGACCGCCTCTTCCATGGATTCGTATTCGAAGATGGGAAGTATAGGTCCGAAAATTTCTTCTTTGAAAACTTGGGTTTCGGAGGAAACATTTCCAACCACAGTTAAACCGAACAAACGTTCGGTGGGTTTGTGTGTCCCTTCAAAGAGAATAATTCCTCCTGTATTTCGAACTTCTTCAACCATGGATGTCAGTCGCGCATAGTGTTTTTCAGAAACGATGCAAACGACCTCGTCTGAATTTAATTCGCCATCTATGGTGTAATTTGAAAGGTAGTATTTCTGAAGATGTTCGACAAACTCAGTTGTTTTTCCTTTCGGTAATAAAACGTAATCGGTGGCTATGCACGTTTGTCCGGCATTGGTATATTTCCCCCAAAGAATTTTCTTCGCAGCATCTTTAAGATCGTAATCTTTTCCAATAACAACTGGAGATTTTCCACCTAGCTCTAGGGTAATGCTCGTTAGGTTTTTAGCAGCAGCAGCCATCACCAATTTTCCAACAGCTGGAGAACCGGTAAAGAAAATATGATTAAAAGGAAGTGCTGTCAATTGTGCTGCAACGCTCCCATCGCCAAGAACTAAAGTCACTTCCTTCGGGAGGAAGGTGTCCTCAATAAATTCTTTTAGTGCTTGACTAACTGTTGGTGTGAGTTCGGAAGGTTTGATTACCGCGGTGTTCCCTGCTGCAAGACAAGATATAAGCGGAGTGAGAGTTAATTGAACGGGATAGTTCCAGGGAGAGAGAATGAGACAGACACCTTTCGATTCAACCTGTATTTTATTGCGCGCAAATGGATTTGCGAGGCTCATTCCAGGAT
>JBEIFO010000218.1:0-4230 GCA_040382375.1 Crocinitomicaceae bacterium | reverse complement strand
GGCGTGGGCGTAGATGCTGCAGGATTCGAAGAAGAGTTAGCCAAGCAAAAAGAACGCAGTCGCAGTGCTACGAAATTAGAGACCGACGATTGGGTTGAATTGCAAGCAGGTGATCCAACATTTGTTGGATACGATTCGTTGGAATGCGAAACGAAAATTCTGAAATACAGAAAGATTAAAGCGAAAGGAAAAGAGAGTTTTCAATTGGTGTTGAGCAACACGCCTTTCTACGCGGAAGGCGGCGGACAGGTTGGAGACACCGGTGTTTTGAAAACCATTAACGAGAGCATTGCTGTCATAGACACCAAGAAAGAAAACAACCTGAGTGTTCATTTTGTAGAGCAACTTCCGGAAAATGTAAATGCTACTTTCAGTGCTGTTGTGGATAAAAGCAAGCGCGAAAGTTCACAGCGTAATCACAGCGTAACGCACTTGTTGCACGAGGCACTTCGTGAAGTGTTGGGAACACACGTAGAGCAAAAAGGATCGTTGGTGAATGCAGATTATTTGCGTTTCGACTTTTCGCATTTCGCGAAAATGACCGACGAAGAATTGAAGCAAGTAGAGCAATTGGTGAACAGCCGCATTCGCGCAGCTTTCCCATTGAATGAAAATAGAAACGCAACCATGGACGAAGCCAAAGCACAAGGCGCCATGATGTTGTTTGGTGAAAAATACGGATCAACGGTTCGTGTGATTCAATTCGGAAACAGCGTTGAATTGTGCGGAGGAACGCACGTTCAAAAGACTAGCGATATTCGTTCATTCCAGATAACATCGGAAGCTGCAGTTGCTGCGGGTATTCGAAGAATTGAAGCCATTACAGCCGATGCGGTAGATGCATTGTTGGAAGAAGAACGCCAAGAGTTGGAAGCGGTTCGTTCGTTGGTGAAGAACAAAAACGCAAGCAAAGCACTAGAAGATTTGTTAAGCAAATTTTCTTTGTTGGAAAAAGAATTGGACGCTCTGAAACACGAGAAAGCCATGCAAATGAAAGGCGTATTGAAAGAGAAGTTCACAGAAAAGAACGGAATGAATGTCTTGATTGACCAAGTAGATTTAGACGCAAATGCGATCAAGGATATTTGTTTCCAATTGAAATCGGAAATTCCAAATGCATTCATTTTATTGGCGAATGTGCAAGGCGGAAAGCCAACCATATCATTGGCATTAAGCGATTCGTTGGTGAACGATAAGAAATGGAACGCGGGTCAATTGGTTCGTGAATGGGCGAAAGCCATTAAAGGCGGCGGGGGCGGACAGCCGTTCTTCGCAACGGCCGGAGGAAGCGATGAATCTGGATTGCCAGCAGTTATGCAATTGGCAAATGATTTTTTATTTCACACACCTTAGTGAGGCAAGACTTTTTGGGATTTGATTTTTTTAATATTTAAACCTATTAGGAAAGAAAAAAATGTATATTCGTTTAAACTAAACCTCTCTACTTATGAAAAAGAAATTAATGTTAATTTGTTTGAGTCTGTTAGGAATGGGCTCAATGGCATCAGCACAAGTGAAAATTACAGGTCAAGCTGGATTAAACTTTGCCTCTGTTTCTACTGATGACTCGGATGTAGCAGAACTTTTGGGTTCTAAGTTAGGATTCTCAATTGGCGCTCAGATTGAAAAGGACATCAATGATAAACTTTATTTCACTGCCGGTGCGAATTATTCTTCAAAAGGTTATTCAGCTGAGTTTACAACAGATATCCCTGGATTTTTTAAAATTGAGTCCACTGGTACTTCTTCTCTTAATTACTTGGAAATCCCTATTAACCTTGGCTTCAGAATCGGAGATCGCGTTACGTTGCAAGCCGGACCATATATTGGTTTCTTAGCTGGAGTTAGTAACTATTCAAAAACGACTGAGACCGACTACATGACGGGTGAGACAGTTACAGCAGAAGATACAGATAATGATAAAACTGGAATTTCTTCTACTGACTTTGGATTGAACCTAGGTGCTGGTTTCAATATTACTGATGATTTGAGTATCAAATTGAATTACGGTTTAGGTATGGCAGATTTGAATGATGATGCATCTTCAACTTACTACCTGAAGAATAACGTTACTTCAGTGGGAATTGCATACACGTTCAAGAAGTAATAGACTAAAAAGCTCATAAAAAGGTCTTCGATTTCGAAGGCCTTTTTTATTGCTTCTTTTTCACAAACGCGGTTCGTGAAAGCGGAACATACGATTCCTTTTCACCCAATTGAACTTGTTTATCGCCTTCATTTATTCTGTGTGAGTAATGCGCCAATTGACCTGTTTCAACACAGATGGCGTGAACCTTCGTCACGTATTCCGCAATGGCTAACAAATGCGGCATAGGTCCGAATGGCTTTCCCGTATAATCCATGTCTAATCCCGCTACAATAACGCGAACACCCATATTCGCCAATTGATTGCACACTTCCGGAAGTCCATCGTCAAAGAATTGCGCTTCATCAATACCAATCACTTCTGCTGTCGAAGCAAGCAATAATATTTGAGAGGAATGTTCAACAGGAGTAGAGCGAATTGTTGTTCCCACGTGACTCACCACTTCTTCTTCGCTATAGCGAATATCTAATTTCGGTTTGAAAATTTCAACATTCATCTTCGCGAATTCCGCGCGTCTTAAACGACGAATCAACTCTTCCGTTTTACCAGAAAACATAGACCCGCAAACGACTTCAATCCAGCCGGCGCTTCTTCCTCTATTTACGGTGTTTTCTAAAAACATGGAGTTCAAAGATACTGTTCTACGAAAGATTCTGCGAAAGATTCTGCGAAAGATTCTGCGAAAGAAGCTTCGCTAGTTAAAATCTTGCCGAAGGCATCTTGTCCCACATCTTTTGAAAAATCTTGCCTTCGGCATCTTGTGCAACATCTAACGCTCACGTACCAATCTCTGATCTCGACTTTTTCCTGTTTAGCGTTAAGGCATATTGAAACATAAACCCTCTCGGCGCCTCTGGTTTCGCAGGACGAATGGTTACAAATGCATTCGTAAGATTGGTAATTTGAAGGGTAAAGCGATGTCCGTTTTTCATGTATCCTCCACGGATGTCAAATATGGTTGAAGGTCCGCCATTTTCTTTTCTGAATTGGGCCAAACCGGGCACGAACACAACGAATACAGAGTCAACTTTCTCCATATAGCTGTAGGCTCTTACACCTGCTCCAATGGTGAATCCTTCTGGCGATTGCGCGTCTATGTTGAACTTGCCCATGTGGCGATAGCGATATTTCAAAATTGGCGTATCCGGCCCACGTTCATCCGCTGCAAAAGACTGAATGGCGTATTTCGTATAGGGCATGAGCGATTTCAACTCAGGAGCAATGTCCAAGTCAACCGGAGAGATATAAGTGTAACCTCCGCCGAGATTGACCTTCCAATCGCCAATGTAACTGTCGCCATTGAGTGAAAGTTCAATCCCACCAATTTGCGCCTCGGTAATGTTAATGCTCTTGAATCCAAATCCTAAAAGCGGGTCGTTCATGGTGCCCCATTGATCGAAAGAAAACTCCAGTAAGTTTTTGTATCGTGTTAAGAAAAGAGCAACATCCGCAGATGCATTCCATTCACCAATTTTTATTTTTTGCTTCACGCCAATTTCCGCTCCCCATCCTTGTTCTGGAAGGAGATTTGGATTCGGGTAAACGCGAATGATATCGAGGTTTGTGTTAACGAATCGCTCTGCCGGAGAAGGAAAACGGAATCCTTGTCCGAACGAAGCGCGAAGAAAAGTGTTCTTTCCTGCCTCGTAATTAATTCCTGCTCTTCCTACGGGAATCGAGCGTACAACCATGGCGTCTAATCGGAACAGTTCCATGCGTGCTCCTGCGCTGAATTGAAATTTCTTCCAAGGTTGATCAAACTGAACATACGTTCCTGCGAAATTTCCATCGTGTCTTCCACCAAAACTTCCATCATCAAAAAAGAATTGCGTGGCGCTTAAGCCAGTCACTAAAGTTCCTTTCGATTTCGTGTTGTGTTGAAATTGGTAATCGGTGCTTATTAGGTTTGTTGCGGGATACCAATCTTTTCCGCCTACTTGAAGGGTGTAATAATACCTGCCGCGAAGCGTGTGTTTGTTCGATTTTTTATCGAAGGCCGTGAACCACGGATCTATGTTTGCCCACAGGTCGTTCAGCTTTAGCAAAGTGGTTTCGCTGTAGGGTAAATATGAATCGGAACCGGTTCCTTTCCACATAAAAAAGAAACCTTGCTTTTGATGCAT
>JBEIFO010000217.1:0-4241 GCA_040382375.1 Crocinitomicaceae bacterium | reverse complement strand
TTGCAGCTTTCAACTCTTTCGGTTTATCCTAACCCAGCTTCAACATCCTTTAAAATTCGGGTGAGTCCGAACAGCATGGGAAGTGCTTATGGAATCTACGACATGACCGGAAAAAGCTTGGAAAGGGGAGTCGTGCTGAATGAAACGATGAGCTTCAACTCAACACACTGGCCTTCAGGAATGTACTTTGTAAGAATAGGCGATCAAGTGGCTAAGGTCTCGGTAGTTGCTGAAAACTAGTTTTTTGCCCTAGATTAAAGAAAATCTCTTATATTTGCCGTCCAATTAAAAATTGTTAATCGGGTTTCGTACCCACAAAACAAAAAATTATGTCAGTAAAAATCAGATTACAGCGCCACGGTAAGAAGGGTAAACCTTTCTTTCACATTGTTGCCGCTGATGCGCGTTCACCGCGTGATGGTAAATTCATCGAGCGTATTGGAAGCTACAATCCAAACACCAATCCTGCTACAATTGTGTTAGACACAGACAAAGCAGTAACATGGTTGAACAACGGAGCGCAGCCAACAGACACAGCTCGTGCAATTCTTTCTTACAAAGGTGTTTTATACAAAACACACTTGAACAAAGGTGTTAAGAAAGGTGCATTAACCCAAGAACAAGCCGATGAGAAATTCAACGCTTGGTTAGATTCTAAAGATGCTAAGATTCAAGCGAAGCGCGATGGCCTGTCTTCTGTAAAGGAGCAAGCATTGGCTGAGCAATTGAAGGCTGAGCGTGCAGTTAACGAAGCGCGTATTGCTGCTCGTGCTGCTGCAGATGCTGCTGCTCACGCAGAAGCAAATCCAGTTGTAGAAGAAGAAGTTGTTGCTGAAGAAGTTGTAGTTGCTGAAGAAGCTCCTGCAGTTGAAGAAGCTCCTGCTGCTGAAGAGGTTGTAGTTGCTGAAGCAGCACCTGCTGCTGAAGAGGCTCCAGTTGCTGAGGCACCTGCTGCTGACGAAGCTCCAGCTGCTGAATAATCAGTCTATACGTTTTGTAAAAGGGGAAGCAACTGCTTCCCTTTTTTTTTAACTTGGCTGCTGAGAATAATAAATACGATTTGACATGTCTTCCTTGGTAACAACAGAAAAAAGTTTCTTCGCGAATACAGTTGCAATGGTGCGTCCAGCTGCATTTGGATTTAATCTGGAAACCGCTGCAAGCAATTCGTTTCAACAAGAATTGAAGGTCTCAGCGGATGAAATATTAGAGCGAGCCATTGAAGAATTCGATAACGCCGTGCATGTGTTGCGGTCGAATGACATTGGTGTTTATATTGTTGAAGACACTCTGGTTCCCACAAAGCCAGATGCGGTTTTTCCGAACAACTGGATTTCCTTCCATCCGAACGGTACGCTCATTTTATATCCCATGGAAGCGCTGAATAGGCGCTGCGAAAGGCGTTTGGAAGTGGTGCTTGAACTTCAGAAAAAAATCAATTTTGAAAAAATTCTCGACTTGTCTCATTTCGAGTCTCAGAATTTATTTTTGGAAGGAACCGGAAGCGTGGTTTTTGATCATGAGCATAAAGTTGCGTTTGCTGCGCTCTCTTCAAGAACGAGTGAAGTTGTATTTCTCGAGCTTTGCAAACAAATTCAATACTCACCTTTAATGTTTGCTGCTTTTGATGAAAGCAGTCAGCCCATTTACCACACGAATGTTATCATGTGTATGGGCCATGATTTCGTTGTCGTTTGTTTGGAATGTTTGGCCGATCAGCAATCGAGAGAGTTGTTTCGAAATGAAATGAATCGTCTAGGGAAGCGTGTTCTTGAAATTTCTGTGTTACAAATGAATCGATTCGCTGGGAATATGCTTCTGCTGAGAAACGATGAAAATGAGAAAAAACTCATTCTTTCCGAGACCGCTTATCAGAGTTTGAACAAAGAGCAGCTCGATTTTTTGAATGAACGTGCAAGCCTAGTTAGACTGAACATTCCTATCATTGAAACCATTGGCGGAGGAAGCGCGCGATGCATGTTAGCGGAAGTTTTTTTTGTAGAATAGTTATGGGTTAGCTTTGTTGAATGAAAGTATCTCGCGCAGTTTTCTTTTTTCTTCTGACTTCCTTTATTGCGTTTGCATCTTGTAACAAAGATTGTCCAACAGATCCGGTAATTGAGAATCCTATTGTTATTTCCAACTACCAACAATACAGCGTTCCTTTCGATAGCGTTCCGGAAACAAAAAATATTATCATGTACGAAGTGAATCTTCGTGCATTCAGTTCAAGCGGAGATCTTCAAGGGGTAATCAACAGACTGGATCAGTTGAAGGCGCTGAACGTCAACGTCATTTGGCTCATGCCAATTTATCCAATCGGACAAATCAACTCCGTGAATTCTCCATACTGCGTCAAGAATTACTATGAAGTTGGAAGTGAATACGGAACGCTGGAAGATTTGCGCACGCTCACTACAGAAGCGCACAACCGTAACATGGCTGTGGTTGTCGATTGGGTGGCCAATCACACCGCTTGGGACAATCCTTGGATTACACAACATCCGGAGTGGTATTCGCAAGACGGCGCGGGAAACATTATTATTCCTCCAGGAACCAATTGGAACGATGTAGCAGATTTGAATTTCAGTAACGCGACGATGCGGGTGAATATGATTGACGCGATGAAGTATTGGGCATTGGAAGCGAACATCGACGGATTTCGATGCGACTATGCCGACGGTGTTCCGTATGACTTTTGGAAGCAGGCCATCGATACACTCAATACGATTCCAAATAGAAATTTAATTTTTATTGCTGAAGGAACACGCGCCGATCATTACGACGCGGGCTTTGAAATGACTTACGCGTGGGATTTTTATACTTCCTTAAAAAATGTTTTTGCGGGAAGTACACCTTCAACCATTTACACGACAAACACTTCAGAATACGCAAATGTTCCTGCGGGAAAGCGCAAACTTCGTTTTACCACGAATCACGATCAGAGCGCTTGGGAAGCGACGCCCATGACTTTGTTCAACGGAAAGGCTGGCGCTACTTGCGCTTCCGTTATTACGACTTATTACAATGGAGTGCCTTTGATCTACACGGGTCAAGAGGTGGGAAGAGTGAGCACGGTTCCGTTCTTTTCAAACTCTCCGATAAACTGGACCGTGAATTTAGATATGCAGCAGAACTACCGCGACATGCTTTCATTCTATTCGCAATCTGCTGTTGCACGCTATGGAACTCCAATGCCTTATGCAGATGCAAATGTTGTGTGTTTTAAAAAGGTTCTGAATACTGATCAAGTTTTAGTAATTGCCAATGTCCGAAATTCCACATCGATCTGCACTATTCCCACAGCCTTGTTGAATTCAACATGGACCAATGCGATTACTGGAGCGCCGGTAACTGTCGGAAGTTCACTATCGCTTTCGGCTTATCAGTATTTAATTTTGAAGAATTAGAAATTATTCAAGTTCTCCAAATTCTCCTCGTTCAAACTGATGGAACGCATCCATGAGCTCTTGCTTGGTGTTCATAACGAACGGACCATATGCTGCGATGGGCTCTAGAATCGGTTCTCCCGAAAGAATAAGAATGGTAGCGTCTTCGGTGCAGGAGAGGATGAATGATTCTCCGTCGTTGCTGAATAGTCCGAATTCGCTGGTTGCAAGCTTTTGCTTTTCATTAACGGTAATGCTTCCAGCAATTACGAGAATTCCTGTGTTGTTTCTTTCGTTGAAGGAAAAAGTCGCCGATCCTCCAGCGTTCAATTTTACGTTGAAAGCATGAACTTCAGTGAATGTGGAAGCAGCGCCTTTCGTTCCTTCATAATTCCCGGCAATGACTTCAACAACTCCAGAATCGTTCGCCAATTGCACTTTCGGGATATTCGAATTTAGTATTTCCTGATATTTTGGTTTTGAAAGTTTATCTGCTGCGGGAAGATTCACCCACAATTGAACCATGGAAAATATCCCGCCAGCTCTAGAAAATTCTTGTTCATGATATTCTTTGTGAAGAATACCCGAAGCGGCCGTCATCCATTGCACATCACCTTCACCAATAATTCCGCTATTTCCAGCACTATCATGATGCGCAACTCTTCCTTTGTAAGCGATGGTTACCGTTTCAAAACCTTTATGTGGATGCACACCAACACCCTTTTGCACTTCCGTTGGGGGGAAGTAATGCGGGGCGGCGTAATCCAACATAATAAACGGATTCATTCTTTCCATACTCAAATAGTAATCTGGAATGAAGTGATGAACCTTGAAGCCATCTCCAACAAAATT
>JBEIFO010000216.1:0-4243 GCA_040382375.1 Crocinitomicaceae bacterium | reverse complement strand
TCCAAAGTTTGTAGATAAAATATATTGGCGCTAAGATGTAGTGCAAGGTTGGGTTGGTTTAGAAGCGTAAGATACGAAACGAACGGCTATAGTGAATAACCTAAATTTTTTCGAGCGCGATCCAAGGTGTTGCTAGCGGTAACGCGAGCTTTTTCACCGCCTTGTTTCAGAATATTTTCAAGTGAAGAATAGTCTGAAATGTATTCGAAATATTTTTTTCTTTCTGTTTCGAAACGAGAAAGAATGGCTTCAAGCAATTCTTTTTTTGCGTGTCCCCATCCGAAATTTCCGGCTAGAAGTTTTTCACGAAGAACCGCCGCTTCGCTAGCTCCAACAATAAGTTCATACAATGCGGTAATGCTGTTTGCATTCGGATCTTTCGGATCTTCCAGCTTCGTAGCGTCGGTAACAATGTTCTTATTGATCACGTCTTTCAATTCTTTTTCAGGAAGAAAAATGTTGATGTAATTGCCGTAGCTCTTACTCATTTTTTGTCCGTCCGTTCCCGGAACATACATGGTTGCTTCGTTCACCTTTGAATCGGGCAAAACGAATGTTTCTCCCATTTGATGGTTGAAAGCCGAAGCAATATCACGTGTAATTTCTAAATGTTGAAGCTGATCTTTCCCTACGGGAACAACGTTTGCGTCGTACAACAAAATATCTGCAGCCATTAAAACCGGATAGGTAAACAATCCTGCGTTTACTTCTTTCAAACGGTCTTGACGGTCTTTAAAACTGTGCGCATTCGCCAACATAGGGAACGGGGTGAAGCAGTTCAAATACCAAGCGAGTTCTGTTACTTCGGGCACATCGCTTTGTCTGTAGAACACATTTTTATCTGTGTTGAAGCCGCACGCTAACCAGGTAGCAGCAACGCTGTAGGTGTTGTTGCGAATTTCCTCAGCGTTCTTAATTTGAGTTAAGGTGTGGAAATTCGCAATGAATAAATACGCTTCGTTGGAAGGGTGATTGCTCATTTCAATTGCCGGAGCAATAGCGCCCAACACATTGCCTAAATGCGGTGTTCCCGTGCTTTGAATGCCTGTTAATACGCGTGCCATAGTTGATAATATTCACTGCAAAGAAACGGCTTTATTTGCTTCGTTCTTTGTCGTATTTGTTCTTGTACAACAGGTACATTTCGGTTTGCATGTTACTCAACGCAATGCTTCTTCCGTCGATGTAGGCTAGGCGCAATTGATTGGTGGTCATGTTTAAGGCGTCGCCGAAAGAAACGAAAAGCGTAGCGCTCTTCCCCACTTCAAGGCTTCCGAATTTTTTATCGATGCCCAAGATTTGCGCAGCATTTAATGTTAACGCTTTCACAGCTTCTTCGTATGGAAGTCCGTGTGCAACGGCTGTTCCCGCCATGAATGGCAGGTTTCGCGTACCCATGCGCTCCATATCTCCTTCGTTTTGGAAGGCGAAAAGAATACCAGCGTCGTATAATTTTTTCGCTAAAGCGAAAGATGCGTGTGGATCGTCTTCGTCTAGAGAGGCAAGATCGTGCACACGACGCAGAAGAACAGAGATGTTTTCTTCTTTCAGAATAGTTGCTGCAAGCGGTGCGTCGTAACCACCGACAATAACCATTTTCACAATGCCCATGTCGCGTTTGAATTGCACCGCTTCGTGAATAGATTTCAATTCATCTGCATGAACGTAAAGTGTTTTGCTTCCGTCGAAAAGCCCTGCCATAGCCTCGAAGCGAAGTTCTGTCAAATCTCCCTTTGGTGCTTTAGCGTAAGCTTTCGCATCGCCGAAGAACAATTCAATTTCGCGCTTTTGTTGATCGTAACTTTTTACTTTAGAAACGAGGATTCTGCCTTTGTCGTAGTGTCTGTGAATGACTTGCGGCCAGTTGAGGTGTAGGCCATCGTCTGCACGAACAACAGCGTCTTCCCAGTTCCACGCATCGAATTGCATGATTGAAGAAGAGCCTGAAATTATTCCACCTCTTGGTGTTACTTGTCCAAGTAACACACCGTTCGAACGAACGGTGGGAATAATTTCCGAGTCAGCGTTGTACGCAATAACCGAACGAACGCTCGGTTTGAATGTGCCAACCTCATACAAATCATTCTGCGCACGAATCGCATCTATTTCAACCAATCCCAATGAAGAGTTCGGTGCAATAAATCCTGGATAAACATGCTGACCTTCAATAGGAATAACCTTGTCGAATTTTGTCACATCTATGCGAGAAACAGTAGCGTCGGCAACAAGCGTAAGAACCCCGTTTTCAAAAGCTATGTAGGCGTTCTCAATCACTTTTCCGTTCCCCAAATGCGCGTAGCAATTGGTCAATAGAATGGAATTGCTTTGAGCGGGCGCAGGTGTTGGACGGTGTTGCGCTTGAGCTGCAATACCGGCAATAAGCGCAAGTGATAAAAATATTTTTTTAATGGTCATGTTCTTATTCTTTTATGAAAATACCTTTTGATGTCTCGTCCATGCTGTTGCAATGGAAGTGATGCGGCGTCTTCGGCTGTGGCTTTCTGGTAGACACTCCATTGTTTTTAGCGACTTCCATTTTCTGAATGATGCGTTCGCGTTCAGCAGCAAAGGCCTCTCTTGCTTTTTCATCTTCTTCCAAACTGAAGTAACAAGTGCCGTCGATGTAAGTCTTTTCAGCACGTGCGTAAATGCTCAGAGGTTCATTGTTCCAAATCACGAAGTCGGCGTCTTTGCCCACTTTCAACGATCCCATGCGATTGTCTAGGTGAAGAAGCTTCGCCGGATTTAGCGTTACCATTTTCAATGCTTCTTCCGCAGGCACGCCTCCGTATTTCACAATCTTTCCAGCTTCTTGATTTAGACGCGCGCCCATTTCGGCGTCGTCTGAATTGATGGCCACCACAATTCCTTGCTCGTACATAAGCGCAGCATTGTATGGAATGGCGTCTTTCACTTCGGCCTTGTAGGCCCACCAGTCGCTGAATGTAGAAGCACCCGCTCCGTGGGCTTTCATTTTGTCAGCGACTTTATAGCCTTCAAGAATGTGAGTGAATGTATTTATTTTGAAGTTGAAGCTATCTGCTACATGCATAAGCATGTTTATTTCGCTTTGCACATAGCTGTGACAAGAAATGAATCTCTCTTTGCGAAGAATTTCTAGAATGGTTTCCAATTCTAGATCTCTACGCGGCTCAAGCGGCATGGGTAAACCTTTCTTTACTTTTTTGCAAGCCGCGTTGTAGTTGTCCCACGCTTTACCATATTCCACCGCGCGATAAAAATGATCGTAGTAAACTTGCTCTACTCCCATGCGGGTTTGAGGGAAGCGTGTCATTGCGCGATCTCCCCAATTGCTTTGCTTTACATTTTCTCCTAACGCGAATTTGATAAATCCTGGGGCGTTCTCAATCTTCATTCCGTCAGCATTTACACCCCAACGCAACTTCACCAATGCGCTCTGTCCTCCAATCGGATTCGCACTTCCGTGAAGCAATTGCGAAGCGGTAGTTCCTCCAGAAAGCTGACGATAAATATCAATGTCTTCCGGATAAATTACACTTCCTTCTTCTACTTCGGCGCTGCTCGCTTGTGTTCCTTCGTTCACACTGGAAAGCGCAATGTGGCTGTGTTCGTCAATGATACCTGGAGAAATATGTTTTCCCTTCGCATCAATTTCCTGAACCACCTCTCCTTTCGGAATGCTAAGGTCTACGCCTATTCCAGCGATCTTTCCGTTCTTAACCCATAAATCTCCTTCTTGAATGGTTCCATTTTCACACGTCCACAAAGTGGCGTTTCTGAACACCACATTTTCTTTTTTCGGAAGCGCTGTTCTGCCGTATGCGGTGAATGGATAAACGATTTCACCTGGAAGAGTTTTTGCTTTTTCATCTTTCTTTCCTTCTTCTTTTTTCGGAATAGCGATAACTGTGGCGTTTATTGAAATGGATGACTTTTCAAACGACGTTAGGTCTAACGACAACTCTTTTTCTTTCGCATGAATGTTTCCTGAAACACGCACGAATGCTGCGCTATCCAATGTTAACTCTCCAACAGGGAATCCATCTTTCAATTGTAATTTCAACTGAAATAAAGTTGAATCTTGTGCGGTTGACCCTAATGCTTCGTGTAATTTTTTCAGCGCATCTGTTGTTTTCAATTTTGAAGTAACAACCACTCCTTCTCCTTTGCCTTTCTTGCTTTCAGCTTGAACCGTAGTTCCTAAAACAGACACAGTGTATGTCCCTTCAAGTGAAAGAGATTCTGCATTCGAAACGAAATA